>QHXD01000106.1 GCA_003223895.1 Acidobacteriota bacterium | reverse complement strand
GACGGTGAGCTTTTGCGACCGAGGCCGACCGCCCTCCAGAAAAAGTTCACGTTGCTGCCATACCGCCTCGGCGACCTCCGGCGACACGTGCTTTTCAAACAGCTTCCTCATGATTTCCTTCTGCCCCTTCTCCCGCGCCTGCTCGATGGCCGTGGACGTCATGCCGGAGACGGTCTTCAACAGTTCAATATCCTCGCGCGTGTAGAAGTGGCCGGATTTTTTGTGCCCTATCGCCAGGATCCCCGTGAATTCGTCGTGGGCGTATAGCGGCAGCGCGAGTGTCGCTCCCAGTTCAGAAAACCGCCGTCCACACGGCTCCCGCACAGAAGCATACAGGGGATCTTCTTCGATATCGTAAATGGTGACAAGCTTCTTCTCCTTTGCGAGCAATGCCAGCAGCGGATCGTCGTACGCGATGCACAGCTCTCGCTTCATCTGCTGAGCGGCCTCTGCCGTCACGGCTTCGTCACCGATAAACACGGCCTGACATGCCTTCTTCCTGTCATCAAGGAGCACTACTCCTGCCTGATCTACAAACAGCTCCTTTCTGACCGTTTCGATCACCTGCCTGACAAGTTCGTTCAGATCCAAAATTGACGTGATGGCGTCGCTGACTTTCGTAACAGCGGCCTTATAATCGTATTGCGCTCTATAGAAGAGCTTGTCCACAACCGCCTGCACCCTGAGGCTCACCGGATTGAACGCAAACACGGTCAACAAAGCAAACACAATTGGGTAGGCCTTTTCCGCGGAAGAACCCAACAGCGGGTCGAGAATCGCGGTTTTCACAACGGTTTCTAACGCAAAATACCCTGTCGCCACAATGGCCGTCATGATGACATAGCCGACAGTCCGCTTGATATACTGGTCTACGTCGAACAGATTGTGTTTCACAATGGCATAGGCGATGGAGGCGGGAAAGATAAGGAGCGGTAATTCGGCAATGTCAATCGGCACACCAGCCAAGGAGCCGCCCCAAAACGAAACGATAGGAGCTGCGGCAGGAATAGGAAAGGCAAGTGCCGCGCCGAAAAGAATAACTTTTGCTCGTGTTCTCGCCAGAACGGATGCGCTTTTTACAGAGGCATATACAATGGAACCCAACAGTGCGGTTGCGCTGGCTACAGTATAAAAAAGCACCCAGCTATAGACCGTTAGAAACTTAGGATCCGGATAAAATAATTCCAACGGGATGACTAGTAACGTTGACAGCAGATAGGGTGTGACTTTTGCATTTGGGTAATACTTGAGCAACTTTGATTTTTCGGGAAATACAAGGCTGAGGTGAAGAACTACCGCAGGACAAAACGTGGTGGCGAAAAAATATAACCGAATGAGCCCGACGTGCGTGGACACAAGATCAAAGGCCGTGACGTTGGAGATGCTCAGGAACATGCAACTGAGAAGAAAACTCCAGCTCACGGTCGTGTCTGGTTTCAACGCAAATACCACGACTCCAATGAAAGCATACAGCAACCCGGTCAGCAATCCCGTTCCGAAGGTTACCCAAAAGTCCATCCAGCTAAAACGCATGGTGGGGATCGTCACTTCAATAAGCTGTTCGCCTTTTTGAACTGAGTAGCTGATAGGTCCTCCGACCGGTACACTAGCAATCACCTTCTCTAAATCCCTCGTTGAGATAAGAGATCGACCATTTGCCTTGAGGACCTTATCAGGAAACTTCAAACCAGCTTGCACCCCGGTCCAGTGCGTGGGCCCAAGGTACGACACCACCATGCGCTCATTGACCAGAAATCCGGCGAAAGGTTTATCGACCCACTTCAGGGCATTCCACGTGCAGATCACACTGGTGATCAAAAAAAGCAGGCTCAATCCGAAGAAGAGTGACCTACCGATGACTAGGCTCTTCGGAAGCTCCTCGAATGAGAAGATATTTGGGACTGTAGTCCTCGGAAGGTTTGCCATACTGGCCTTGAATACGCGGGCTATAGAGGATTGACGCTTTCAGACGTATAGCATAAAAAGCGAGGAAAATCATGAGGGCCTCATATAGTACGTATGATGGTTCAAAAGAAAGCCGCTATGGTGAACTCTATAAACTGGGACTTAAAAAGATTATTGTTCCCGGCAAAGCGATCCCTGTATGTAATAGTGGCAAGCAATGGCAAGGGGAACCGGTTCTCCAGAAACATGGGTATTGTCGAATAGGTCAAGCCCACTTTGTAGATATGTTCATCAAAGTCGGTCTCAGTATTAAGCGCGCCGTAATCGGGACCTGGGCTTCCTGTATGGTGATCCTTGAACGCATGGCCATATTTATAAAGAGGAGTAAAGAACAAACCTGTCAGAGGCAATCCAATGTTTCCGGATATCTCGGCTTCAACAATATCCCCGTATTTCCTGTGGACTGTGGCTTTCGTCCCACAAATCGGCTCATGAATGCTACACACGCGCAGCGGGTGCGTGTCCGGAAGAAAGAGATCATATCTGAAGGTGGTGTTCACAGTGAAAGAACCCGGCTCAGGAACGCCGAGCTGGGCCGCTATGCCTGGCTTCTGGTGAACAAAGTCTTGACCGAAACGAAACAAGAGAGCATAGGCACCTGTACCAAGTCCTCTGTCCACTAAATTGTCAGGATCGTCTACCTGCCCGGTTGGGAACCGCACACCGCCAGTAAATGCCAGTCGCCACGTGTCAGACTGAAAATATTGATATCGACCTCCGGCCTCGATGTCGCCAAAACCGTTTTTTTCAAATGTTTGAATCGGCTTAATTCCAAAACCTGTCCCTGGAATTAAGACGCCTCCAATAGTCAGTCCGGGACCTAATGCATCCTGTATGTCCTGGGTTGTCACCGGCTGATTGCCCGGCGTGCCGGCCGGGCACAGTGGAGCTCCACAAGCGAAACCGGGGTTTTTGAACACGGTGGCATTGGTCGTATCCAGCCTGAAGTTAACTCTATTTTTTATCCACCAGTAGGGGATATTCATCCCAACCGTCAGTTTATCAGTGACCCCATAAGCTGGCTGAAACGTCACCACTTTAATATCCCACTTGAAAGACGTCACGGTTCTGCCTACATTGGCTCCAGGACCAAAAGCTCCTAACAGCGGCAATAGGCTGCTATCTATGGTTGTATTGAAATCCTTGGCGACATCCTCAGTATCTCCGTTCTTGTTAAATCTCTTGGTAATCGGAAGGTAGAAGATGCCATCCAACCAGAATCTCCAGGTTCCCTTCGGGAGGACTAAGGCATCATCCGCATAGGAAATACTCGCGACCGAGTCAACAAGAAGCGCGACGCTGATGATGAAAATGAGGACTCGCGTGGACATCAGGGCACGTTTCATTCCGTTACCTCTATTCGGTGACTTTGGCATCATTCAGCGTGTAGATCTTTCCCTGCATCCGCGCATGGAGTAGGAGAAGCCCGCAGAAGAGAATCTGGAGGTAGGCAAAGATATCCCCATAGCGGGTATAGAACGTCTGTCGTTCAGAGAGCGGCACTTCGGTCACGAGAATTCCTTCCTCAAACAGGTCCTTTCGTTCACGTCCTCTCAAGCGCGCTGTGATCCTCCCGAAGGGATCGATGAAGGCGGCAATCCCCATATTCGCCGATCTCGCCAGCGCCACCCGGTTCATCGCCGCCTGAAAGGTGTTGATCGCGAGGAGCTGATCGGAAGCCTCTGTCGCGCCAAACAAGCCCTCGTCGGTCGCATTCACCATGAAACGGGCGCCTCGTTTGACGAACTCGCGGAAGAATTCGGGAAACGTGTTTTCCCAGCAGATCGTGGTCCCGAACGTGGCTTGGCCGGCTGTGAACAAGGTAAATTCCTCGCCAGCCGAGTAGTGGTCCATCGTTGAGACAAGCGCCTTCGGCCATTTGATGATGCCTTGAAAAGGCTCATACTCCCCGAACGGAACTAGCTTGATTTTCCGGTACTGCCCTTCGATCTTCCCCTCGGGCGAAAATAAAACCATGCTGTTGTACATCCGATGCGCGACCTTGCTTCCACTGAATTTGCGGTTCTCAGCGCTGCCCACCAGTAGATAGCGTTTGACCTCGTTGGCCAATTGGCTGACGTTCTTCTTGAGGTCTGGGTCTTGTAGCAGATCGCCCGGGACCGAGGTCTCCGGCCAGACGATGAGCGAAGGGGAAGCTTGAGCGGCTTTGCGGGTGAGGGCCGCGTATCGGTCGAGGATCATTTGACGCGAAGTCGGTGTCCACTTTCGATCGTAGGGTACATTCTCCTGGATCACCGCGATTCTGACAGTTTGGCCGTTCGTCCCATCGGAGAGAACATGAAACCCGTAAAGAGAGACGGCAATCAGAAACACGCTTGCGGTGATTTGCGATGGAAGGGGAAAGCCCCGCACGCATCGAGCAGTATAGGCTCCAGTTGAGCTTCGAGAGACGATCGCTTCGGCGATAGCCGCATTCACCAGCACAATAAAAAAAGACAACCCGTAAATACCAGTTATCGACGTGATTTGGACCAGCGCTGGATGCAGATACTGTGAGTGGCCGAGGAGCAACCATGGCGCGCTAAGAAAGCCGGCATGGGCGCGGACATATTCCAGCGTCACCCACAGCGGCGGCGCGATGAGCGCCTGGGAAAGCCCCGTCCTCTGTCGTACCCAATTGAGGCCAAGGCCGAAGAGCCCCCCGTACACCAGCGAGACGTAAGCGGCCAGCACGGCGTAGTCGAGCGGATTAAATTCATCAACGGACCAGAAGTTCCAATAAAAGATGCCCGTGGCAAACACCAGCCCGGAGGCGGTCGCAAGAAGAAATGCGGCCTTCAGACCTTTTCCTTCCAGGCTTGTCAGCAACGGCACCAGGGCGACCCAGGCGAGAACCTCTAAGTCAAAGGTGGGAAAAGCCAGGATTAGTAATACGCCGCTCAGACAGGCAAGGCCAAGGTCTCGTGTCGGGGCTTTCAAATTCAGTTTCCCGTCACAGCGCGATTCGATTGTCGTGCTGTGCCCAAGAGGGCCTGCCTGGCCGATCCAGATAATCGGCCAGACAGACCCACACCGCTTACAGCTTCTGGATATAAATCGTGAAGTCCCCGAGGGAGTTTGACCGCCGCGTCGTTGCGCAATCAGGCTCCTCGGCTTCGTTCACGCAGTGCGCCAAATCGGCATCCTTTACGGAATTGTCCGAAAGCGCAATGGAAAAAAGTGCCGGATCGAACCCCAGCCTATCCAGGATCTTATCCCCAAGGCCTTGCGGGCTGTTTGAATCCGGCTTGCGCAGGAGCGCGCAGGCTAGAGCTCCCGTGGTTGTCACATTCACATTGGTCCTGTTCGCACGGAGCCAGAACACTTTCCCGTTGAAATCCAGCCGCAGGATCACGTCTAGGCTGTTGCCCTCATTATCCAGAAATTCCACCGCCGCCGTCCCCTTGACGGACCCCCCTTGCGGCTGCGTAGCGCAGGGAACGCCGCTTCCGCCCCCTGGCGCGCCCTTCGCCCAGACCTCCGGGATTGAGCCCAAAAGCACTGCTGCGAAGCCGATGACGACTAGTAATCCTTTCATGGTGACCTCCCTCTGTCCCGGGCCAGCGGCCGGAACTTCATTCAGTGCAACTTAAAAGCGCCCCGCTCCGCGTCGAGGTAGATGGACGGGATCGCAAAGGTAATGCTGGAGCCCTTCGATGTACTCTGAATGTTCTGGTCCAGCACATCCCCGCTATGGATCGGATTGTGATAGCCGATGGAGGTCCGGCTCACGAAGTTCTCCTGCTTCGTCAAGATCGTCGAATGGCTGACTTCCATCGCTGTAAAAAATTTCAAGGCCTCCGACAAGATATAATTCCGACTGACACTGAGATCCGTACTGACACTGACACCTGCGGTCCAGCACCCGGTCAGGCACGTGCTGGAAAATTGAAACGTGGAATACAGGATGCTTGTCTTGCCGGCGCTGAGGTTCGAAAGCTTGTTCACAATCCTCTTCGAAAACAAGACCGCATTATCGTTTCCATTCGGCGAGCCCCAGGTGGCGTAACCCAAAATGGGGTCCGAACTCGTATCACTCGTATCGAGGCATTCCGTGATCCGGATGCCCCGCTGGACTAGGATTTGGGGGGTGATGACAGCTCCTGAGGCATCCCTGGCCGCGAATCCGAGAGGGTAGACCGCGTTCTTGTTGATCTGACGATCCTGGTCGGGAGCTGCCGTCGTACAGCAGGTGTTGTCCGCCTTGAGGAAATTAAAAGTCCCGTTCCCATTCGCGAACGTGTAGGCCTGGAACCTGTCCACCCACCGGTCCGTGGTTGACTGTGTCGAGAGCAGAACATTGCCCGCGCTATCCTTCATCACATTGCCGCTAGTATCCACCCGCGCCGTTACTCCCAGCATATGGAATTGCTGCTCCGAGATCAGGCCATTTAAAGGTGAGAACAGGAAGGTATTGTTGGTTGGATAAATGGTCCTCCCCACGGTGTTCCCCTCGCTCTGCGTCTTGCCGAGTAGGCTACCCACCCCGTCCGGGCACTGACCCGTCACCAGGTGCACAAACCAGTCCTTCACGATCGGGTTGGTCCGGAGAACTTTTTCTTTCCCTGTCGCGGGATCGAACGCAATGAAGCCGCGGAATTCATCAAACGTGGAGAGGTTGTCGCCGACGCTCAGATTGGTGCTAGGACCTATCTCCGTATCAGCCCCGGGGTCGAGGCAGGTGAGCGCCGTCGCAGGGCAGGTAAATTGATTCCTCCAGCTTAGAGCGATGCCGTTGCTATCCACCGGGGGAATGACATAGGTGAAGGTCCTTTCGGCGTCTCCCGCATTGATTTTCCCCACGAGGGCAATCACGGCTTTGCCCCCACAGTCCAGTGGTGTCAAGGTATAGGTGCCGTCTGAATTTGCGGTGGTGTTGAACGAAAAGTCGGGGGTCGTGTCGGCGTGATCGCCGTAATTGGTGCATACCCCGAAGTACCGTGACGTGGTCGGGGTAGCCGCGGTGTCCGTCACCAGACTGACGCTGGTGATGGAGGCGAACCCCGCGAACTTCAGGCGAACGGACTTAAACTGCACAATGCTGGCCGTGGGGTCAAGTTCCGGAAGCCAAGTGTTCGTGACATCAGTTCCATCGCTCTGCAGAATGGACACCGTTTGCGCGGCCGTCGATGCCGAACCTACAGGCACGATCGCGGCCTGTGCCATCCCGAGGCCCAGGCTCAGCCCCCCCATCATCGCGAGCACTATCTGAATTATTCGACTGTACGTTTTCATTGATAAACCTCGCTCTTCCTTCGTGTGGGTGTCTGGATGGCGGTTCTCACGCGTCATCGTGATGCTCACTCGATCGCAATCGCTGTTTTGCCGGAGCCTTGGTATCCGATGAAGACGCCTTTCTTGAACACCTTCATGACCTGGAAGTCCTTGCTGGCAATCCCATTCACAAAGTCGCTGGGCGCCTTTTGCTTGCCAAGATAGACCCTCTTGCCGGTCGCTGTGTCGAAGAACCGGACGATCACCAAATAATTCCCCGCCGCCGCTTCACCGGCAAAGCAGACACCTGTGGTGTTTGTCAGGCAGGCACCTACGCGGCCGGCGTCGGCCTTAAAGATGGTCGGGAACAGCGACGGGTCGGGGTTCGTACTGCCGGCTACCGCCTTGAAGGCGGTGCTGTTGCGGTCAAACACGCGGACCTGTGCGCCGACAACCGGCGTCGTCACGACAGTGCCATCCGTGTTGGTCAGCAGCGAGACCTTATTCTTGTCGGCCACGGGGCAACCCGTCCCGCCAGCATTACCGCCACCGCTCGGGCATTGCTGTCCGCCGCCCGTTGCGGTGTTGATAGAGAAGTCCAGAGCCGTGCCCTCGGAGATGCCCATCCAGATAGGGTCAAAACACGGGGCATTGGCACAGCCCGGTCCTGTTACATTAGTTCCAGGCGGGCCTCCAGACGCCGACAAGTCCGAGTCTGAGACGAACGTGATATAGAACGGCGTGGCCCTGTAATTGCCGGCACCGAGGTTCGTGAAGGACTGGGTCAGCTCGACCTGGGTGCTGAATTCACAGGCTCCCGACAACGTCTGGATTGAACCGCTCGGGCAGGGGGTCGTGCCCCCGGGGATCGTCACGAGATTCTCCGGGATGCTCGCCAACGAGTACTCGACGATCCGGTCAGGGACCAGGACCGTGTTCGTATCCCGATTCTCCACTTTCAGGTAGATGTTCGAGGGTCGCGGAGAGAACGCAAAGTAGGGATCCGTCGCGCTGGTGCCGATGAAATCAACGCGTTGGAAAGTCACAAAGGCGGTCACGAAGATCTTCTCGCCGGCCGCGTAGCCGCTCGAAGCTGATGGGGTCGAGAGAATGCCATCGCTCGACACCTTGTTCAGAAACTGATTCCCGATGGCGGACGGATCGCAGTAATCCCCAACGCCATCTCCATCCCGATCAGCCTGAGTGGGGTTGGGGATCCCATTCGGAGAATCGGTTGTGGGCTGGTTGGGCCCGCAATTGTCTTTCGGATAGAACGCGTCCGCAGTGGTCGTGGCGACATCCGGGAATCCGTCCAGGTCACTGTCCACAATGGTATCGTTCACGGTCACGGTGATGTCTTTGGAGCTGCTGGCGCCGCTACTGTCAGTGACCACAATGCGGATCGGATAGACCCCTCCTTGGGCCGGAGTGGGCGTCCATTTGATCTGCCCGGTGGCCGAGTTAAACGTGGCGCCGTTCGGGAGCCCCTGAACGGTAAAGGTCAAGGGATTGCCCGTCGGACTGACCGCCATCAGTGTGAACTGCAAGAGCGTCCCTTCATCCGTGCTCTGATCGCCTGTCGTAACATCCAGCCGCTGGATGCACAGGGCCGGCGTGAAGATTTCGGCCGAGGACAGCGTAGTCGGACCGTTGTAGCCGCCGGCAATCAACACTTGTCCGGTGGCCAGAACAGTCGGCATACCACCTATGCGCGCTGTGGCGAGCGACCCTGAACTTGTGAACATGCCGGTCGCCCGATCATACAGTTCGGTCGATGCCAGAGGATTTCCACTGGTGTCACCGCCTCCGGCGATCAGGACTTTTCCATTGGCAAGCAGGCTTGAAGGATTGTGCGAATCGCTGCGAGCCGTCACCATGGATCCCGTGGCAGTAAACAGGCCGCTGGCCGGATCATAGAGCTCGGCTGAAGCAACAGCCGCGCCACCGGTTGTATTGCCGCCTGTGACCAAGACTTTCCCGGTTGGGAGCAAGATCGCGTAGGGCTGATTTCGGCTTGTTGCCATGGACCCGGTGCCTGTAAAGCTATTGGTGGCGGGATCATAGAGTTCAGTGGAGGCAAACGTAGTGGTGCCGTCATTGCCGCCGACAATGAGGACCTTTCCTGTTGGAAGCAGGACAGCGCTATGGCTCGCTCGGTTCACCGACATCGATCCCGTCGTGAACGAGAAGGTACCCGTCGCGGGATCGTACAGTTCGGCAGTGTTAGTCTGGCT
>QHXD01000774.1 GCA_003223895.1 Acidobacteriota bacterium | reverse complement strand
GCGAGAGCATGCCAAAACCGGTGATCGCCGCCATTTCCGGCACAGCCCTGGCCGGTGCATTCGAGTTCGCGCTCTCTTGCGATCTTCGTATCGCTGAGGATGGCGACTACCTGATCGGACTACCGGAGGCGCACCTTGGACTCCTTCCCGGCGCCGGCGGTACGCAAAGGCTGCCACGCGTTATCGGAATGCCAGGCGCGCTCATGCACATCCTTATGGGCAATCCCCTAAATCCACGTGAAGCCGAAAAGAAGGGGCTGGTTCACGAAACCGTTAGCGGCAAGGCTGTCGATCGCGCGATGGAGATTGCCCGCCGCCTGTCGTTACATCCACCGGAAGCGGTCGCTTACATCAAGCGTCTCGTCCGCAACGCCACCGAGACGCCGCTGGCAGAGGGACTGGCACTCGAAAGGAATCTCTTCCTGAAACTGTGTATCAGCGATCGCGCACTCGCGCGCATGCGTTCCTATGTGGAGGCGAACATCACCTCACCGTCGCGTTCTATCGTGGTCGAAGGAGATTGAATCATGACTAAATCGACGGCGCCCGTGCGGGTCATCGAGGAAACGCCTGCGTACTGGAGGGTTCTATTCGACTATCCGCCTTTCAACATTGTAGACGCCACCATATTCGAAGGCCTCCAGGATCTGCTCGCTCGAATGGGAGCCAGCCCGAGCCTGCGCGTCGTGGTCTTCGAGAGCGCGAATCCTGAGTTCTACCTTGCCCACTTTGATTTGACCGGCAAGACGGGGAACATCACCACAGCGGTTGGGCCTTCCGGCCTCCCGATCCTGATGGATACGTTCGTCCGTCTCACCAAGTACCCGGTGGTCAGTATCGCGAAGATCCGAGGCTGTGTCCGGGGCGTGAGCAGTGAGTTCGTCCTCGCCTGCGACATGCGTTTCGCGTCGCGCGAGAACACGCTGCTGGGCCAACCCGAAGTCGGAGTTGGATTGCATCCCGGCGGCGGCGGTACAGAACGCCTCCCACATCTGGTGGGCCGCGGTCGCGCACTCGAAATTGTTCTCGGTGCGAACGACTTCAATGGCGACACCGCGGAAAGATACGGATATGTCAACCGGGCACTGCCGGACGCGGAACTCGACGGCTTCGTCGACGGGCTCGCGCGCCGGATCGCCTCCTTCGACGGGCGTGCTATCTCGGCGGCGAAGAATCTCATTAACGAAGTCTCGTTGCCATCCGCCGACCGGCTCCTCGACGCCCTCAACTCCTTTCAGACTGCCCTGACGCGGCCTGAAACAGGGCAGCGAATTCAAGTTCTGTTAAAGCGCGGACTCCAACAGGACGGCGACTTCGAGAAGCGGTGGCCCGAACTCCTCGGCAAGCTCCTCGATGAGACGTAGAAGGAGACTGAATGACTAAAGAGGAGGTTCTGAAGATCCACACGGACGTGTTTTACGGTTCGCTCAAGAGCCAGAACTACGCTGCGCTTGAAGAGTTGTATTCAGACGATTACATGCTGGTGCGCCCAGATGGTTCTGTTCTGAATAAGCAGGAGGTGCTGTACGACCTGCGTACGAATCGATTGACTTTTCAGTCCATCGATCTTCTTCAGAGTACGGGTAGGATCTACGGCCCGACAGCGGTATTGACCGGCGAAAGCAGAACCGTCACATCACGGAATCGTATGGAGAGTCACGCACACTTTCGATTCATCGCGGTCTATTCGCGCGTGGGCGATTCGATCCGGCTTGTTCATTTTCAAAGTACCACTCTCGCTGGGTAAGCCCGCGGTATCTGTGTCGCGGAACATTGGAGATATAGTCATGGAACAGACTTCGGAAAACGTACTTCTAAACTGGGACGTGTTCGTGACGCCGGGCATACCCATTATCACTCGCGACCTGCCTCCCGGCGTAAGAGAGGCATATTTTCAGGCGATGGCGTCAACTCTCATTTATGGCATGCGGGACGCCGTCCTGGTGGATGCCTTTATGACGGTCAAGCAGGCCAATGCTTTGGCAGATTGGGTTGCAGCAAAAGGTAAGAACCTGACAACCATTTACATTACACACGGTCATGGAGACCATTGGTTTGGAATCGGCACTCTTCTTGAACGATTCCCAAATGCTAGAGCAGTCGCAACGCCCAATGTCGTGAAAGTCATGAGCCAGAATGCTTCCCCAGAGGGCCTCAAAATCTGGAAGGCGGCATTTCCAGACCAGATTCCGGACAGGCTGGTGATCGCGGAGGAACTCAAGGGGAATGTAATTGATTTGGAAGGGCGTGAATTAATCGCTGAGGAACTTGGTCATACCGATACTGATTACACGACCTGTCTGAATGTCCCTTCTATCGGACTGGTGGTTGCCGGCGACGCCGCCTACAACGATGTCCACCTCTATCTCGCCCAGTCAAATGCCCAGACACGACGGGAGTGGATCTCTGCGCTTGACAAAATGGAGTCGCTCCACCCACGCGCAGTTGTCGCAACACATAAGCGACCTGAAAACGACGACAATCCCAGGATCATCGAACAGACCCGGCAGTACATCCGCGATTTCGACCGCCTGGCGGGAACGACGACAACCGCTCAGGAGCTGTACGACAAGATGTTGGAGCTCTATCCGAACCGGGTCAATCCTGGGTGGGCGCTCTGGAGTTCCGCAC
>QHXD01000773.1 GCA_003223895.1 Acidobacteriota bacterium | reverse complement strand
GATCCCGGCCCCAGTCATTACAGGAAACGTGTTCGATCCCCACGGAGAACCGTTGGCCGCAGCGCTGGTGCGGGCATACCTGCGCCAGTACACTCCTTACGGGACGCAGCTCAAAATCGTAAGAACGGGAATGACCAATGACATGGGAGAGTTCCGATTGTTCGGCCTGAATTTTGGCGAGTACTTTGTAAGCGCCGGATACAGCGACCGGGACCGCGCGGCCGCGATCGGAAGAACGCAGTTGAGCGCGAACGTGTCCAGGGCGGATGACGGCTATGCGACGATCTTCTATGACGGCGCTGAGGACATCTCGCGGGCACGGGCAGCGCACCTGGCGCCCGGCTCCGACCCCGGCACACTGAACATCTACCTTAGAAGCTCGGCCCGGTTCAGAATCCGCGGACAAGTGCTTCCGCTGATGGACGGCGCGAAGATCGTGTTGGCTCCAAAAGGCGGCGACCTCAGGGAGGCCGACTACTCCACACAACCGGATACGACCGGTGCATTCGAAATTGGCGGAGTCTCGCCCGGCTCTTATCTCATGCTCGCGACGGCGGCTGACGGCGCTTTGTCGTCGGATGCGATTGCAGTCAACGTGACGGATAGCGATATCGATGGAGTGCGCCTCGCGCTCCAGGACACGACGTTTATCCCCGGCCGGTTGTTTTTGGAAGGCAGCCTGAGAGCGAATCTTTCCGGCGTGCACGTCAAGTTAGTGCGCAGCAGCACCGAATTTGATCAAAGAATCGATGCTCTCGCGGGTCCTGATGGCGGATTTACTCTCGAGCATGTCGCTCCCCTGGCGGAGTACGACGTTGCCGTCGACCCGCTTCCGCCGGGTACATACGTGAAGAGCATAAGCTCCCTTTCCCGCGACATTCTCCCGGGCAAGTCTCGACTTCCTGAGCTCCAGCCGCTGCGGATCGTGCTCGCCGCAGCCACGGACGGCCTGGAAGTGCAGGTCACAAAAGGGGGCGATGCGGCGGCCGGAATGCAAGTCGTGCTCGTTCCCGACCCATCACTGCGGCGGCGAGCCGATCGATATATCACCGGTTTCACCGGCGAATCCGGGGATTTACGCTTGACCGCAGTTCCTCCCGGACGATACACGGCATACGCCTTTGAGCAGATTGAACCGGGCGCTTATTACGCACTCGCGTACAGTGCGGCGGCCGACAATCGTTTCAGAGATCGCGCAGTTTCTGTGACTGTTGGCGACAGCGGCACGAAAGCAATTCAATTGAGAGTCATCCCTGCCGCGGAAACGGCAGGAGGCTTGCAATGAAACGATCTTCGGCCGGACTGGTAATAGCGCTTGTCGCATTGCAGCTCACACCTCTCCCCGGCGCGATCACCGGAACGGTGATCAAAGCAGGCACAGCGATCCAGCAGCCGTTGAGGAATGCGCGGCTGGAACTCACCGGCGGTTCGGGGCCCGAACTGGTTACGCGAACGGACGCGAATGGGAGATTCGTGTTCTCCAATCTTGAACCCGGCGAATACCGGTTGGCGGTCACATGCGATGGGTTTATCCGTCAGGACTTTCCGAAAAAGATCGTTCCCGGCCGGGGGCAACAGGCGGGGAACATCCTGTTTGAATTGGATCCTGCGCCAACGGCCGCAGGATCGGTTTTGGATAGCTATGGTGAACCGATCGCCAACATCGTGGTTGAAGCGCTGCGCCGAAGCTACGACGTGCGCGGCAATCCCAGACTGACCCGTGCGGCAACGGCCGTGACGGACGATCGCGGCGAGTACCGCATCTTCTGGCTTGATCCCGGGGAATATTTTTTCTACGCGGCGTCGCCTTTGCCGGACAGTACCGAGGCACAGCCCGTGCGCGTTTTCCTGCCGACATACTCTCCGGGCGTCAGCACACCTGACGACGCAAAGCCGCTTCGATTGAATATCGGCCGGGAAGTGCGTGTCGACTTCCGGTTACAGCGCGCGGCGCTGTGGTCCGTCAGCGGTCAGACGATGAACGCAACGACAGGCCGGGCTGTTGCAGCCACGATCACGGCTACGCCTCCCGCGGAAGCTCCGAGTCTTTCCCGATATCGTGCGCAGAGTTCGATGACGGGCCCGTATCCCGGCCTGTTCTCGATGCCGAATGTCGCACCGGGTTCTTACATCCTCATGGCAAAGAGTGGATCCGGAGATCAGGAAATCACAGGATTTCAACGCATCGTGCTCCGCCCGTCGGCCTTCGTTCCTCCTCCTGCTCCTTCTCCACCGTACACGGTCTT
>QHXD01000105.1:10008-12035 GCA_003223895.1 Acidobacteriota bacterium | reverse complement strand
CCAAACCTCATCACTCAGATCGCCGTCGATCTTCGGCGGCACGGCCGCCCTCTGGACTCGAAATTCCGGGCGGTTCTGGGCGTGGACAGTACTACTCCCAAACAAAAGCAGAAGAAGACAGGTAACAAGTCCCCACATCGCGTTGGTATTAAGACCGTAACTCGGAAAGTTCGTTAGATAACCCAAATAAGAATATCCCGCAACTCCCGAATGGTTACGATCTCAACGGATGAATTGTTCGGAAAATCAGGAGACGTGCTGAGAAACGGACAAAAGGTTGCCGTCCGGATCCTTGAACCAGGCCACTCTGGCCCCGCCGGGTGCGTCCCAGATGCCAAGTTCATTCTGTTTCAGGAACGAATATTTTTCGAACGTGACTCCCCGGCCTGTCAGTTCCTTCACGACTTTGTCGATGGTTTGAACCTCCCAGCCCAGAATCGTAAACGGCACGGGCGTGAAATCCGCCTTTGCAATTCGAATCATGTTGCCGCCCGCTTTGAATTCGATCGCGAATTGATCCTGGTTCACGAATTCGAGGCCGAGGACCTTTTCATAGAACGTGCGCGCTTTCGCGTAATCTTTGGTCGGAACGAAACCAACGATCTTGTTCGATCCCAGCATAGGTTACCTCCATGCCGCATATTATCCACTAACCTCCGCGGACCGGATTTGACCTCCTCGACTGATACTGTCTACCCGCTATGGCATTCGTCCACGCGCTCATCGACAAGTTATTGGAATCGCCTGCCGTCAGCGTGACGGAAGCCGGCGAACAACTGCTTGCCGCTCTCTCGGCCGGCCAGTTGGGGCGGGATGCATTCTTGAATGATCCGCTCGCGCTCGTGGGTCCACCTTACTTCGCGTCGCGTTACCTGGCTCAGGTAACCCTGCGTACGGTAAAGGGTGAGTATGAGACTCTGGAGGAAGTTGTCGCGAGTCTCAGCGCGCTCATCGAACGAAATCCTCCGATCCTGGAACCGAAGAGGCAGGCGACGGCGGACCGTGTGGTTCTTCCCGAAGCGAAAGTTCTGGATCTGCGATATCCCGTCAAAGTCGACGGCGGCGTTTGGGAGTCTTCCATCGATGCGCTTGTCACCTCCGGCCCGTTTCGAGACAGCGAAGTCCGTATCCGCATTCGATCCGATCAGAACCGCACGGCGTGCTTTCTCGTTCCGCATCTGTGGATCCACTCGGCAATAGCGGCCTATAACCTCGCTCCTCTGGGGGAGGGCGACTTTGCTGCATGCGCGGAGACCTTCTTTGTCCTCGAACCCATGCGGCAGGTCAACGCAACTTCCATCGCCCGGAGCCTGCACTGTACCAGGCCCCAACTGGACCAGCTGCGGCGCGGCAAAGGCGACGTCACGATCCATACCTTGAAGGGACAACTGGTTCACTCCCTTTTTGACCGGATGCTGGAAGGCGCCTCGAACATGGAAAGCGCATACCGTGAGGTTCTCCCCGGGTTTCTGGTCGCCCTGGCTTCTGTAACGGACGAGTTTTTCGACGAAGAAGCGTTCCGTGCGGATGTGCTGCGGCATACCGGCTCGCTCGAGGAGTTCATCGAGCGCAATCCGCATCTGCTGGAGCACTCACAGCTCGAGTTGAAGCGATACTCCGCGACGATTGGGATTCAGGGCCGCATTGACGCGGTTTTCCGGGCGGGAAACCGCATCGACATTCTGGAACTCAAGACCGGCGCGCGAATCCGTCCGGAGGATCATGCGCAGCTTTTCATCTACAGATTGCTCCTCTCGGATCTGGTCCGGCGCTGGCAGCGGAATGACGGCCAGGATGTCGAGGTCACGAGCCGGCTTCTCTCCTCGGTCGACGGATCGTTCGCGCCGCTTCGTGTGACGACGGATTTCTACCAGGTCCTCGACGCCCGGAACAAATTGATCGCCATGCAATACGCTGTGGGGCGGAATGCGCCGCATATTGCGCCGCGACATGAGGGATTCAACGAGCAGATCTGCGGAAGCTGCCCGTCGTGGACGAGAAACCGGTGCAAGGAGATGTCGGATGTT
>QHXD01000105.1:0-9886 GCA_003223895.1 Acidobacteriota bacterium | reverse complement strand
GTAAGGGTTGTGCCCGGGGCGGAGCCGTTCACGTTTGAGTACGCAGAGAACACGTCGGATCTCGAGAGAGGCGACAGTGTGCTGATCCATGCAGGACGAATTTCGAGCACGTCAACGTATCACGGCTACGTGAGGGAGATCGACACGCGGCGGATGCGTGTCTCGATTCCGCTGAAGAATCTGGATACGAGCGTGTTTGAGGGACAGGACTGGATTGTGGACCGCTTTCCCAGTGATGTGACCGCGGAAGCGAGCCACACGGCGCTGTACGATTTCCTGGTCGCGCCGATGGATGGGAAAAAGGCAGTCATTTTAGGAACGCGGGCTAAAGCCCGCGACTACATTGGGGATCAGGTGTTCTCCGCAAATGCGTTGGCCGCAAATGCATCGTCCGGAAATGTCTTGTCCGAAAATGTCTTGTCCCCAAATGTAGTCGCGGGCTTTAGCCCGCGTTCTCTCAACTTCATCCAGCAGCAAGCCATCGACCGCGCTGTAAATTGTGACGTATTCCACCTCATCTGGGGACCGCCGGGAACAGGCAAGACCAGAGTCATTCCCGAAATTGTGGAGCGCATCAACGGCCCCGTCCTGCTCGGTGCCTTCACCAATACGGCGGTGGACAAGATGCTCATCGCGCTGCTGGATCACGATCCGTCGACACGTTTCCTTCGCGTGGGCCGCGCCTCTGATTCTCCCGAGGTCGCAGCAAAACTTCAGGGCGATCCGGCCGAGTTCTTCACGGAAAATCTCGCCTTGAAATATGGAACCGTCCACGCTGTCAAAGAAGCGCTGCAAAGAACGAATCTCGTGGCCGCCACCGCGCATCGTGCCTCCACGATTCCATATCTCCGCTCGCGCAGCTTCGAGATGGCCATCGTCGATGAAGCCGGCCAGCTTACGGAACCGCTCACGCTCGGCCTGATTCTCCGGGCGCGCCGGTTTGTCCTCATCGGCGATGACCGTCAGCTTCCACCCGTGGTCCGCACGCGTGGTCTGGCGCACTCCATGTTTGAGCGCCTCAAGAAAGACAGCGGCGCTATCACGCTCCTCGATACGCAATACCGTATGCATCCGCAGATCATGGACATCTCGAACCGCCTTTTCTACGGTGGCCGGCTTCGCGCCGGCATCACCGGCCAGGAGCGGAGACCGCCGGACGGATTGCCGGTGGTCTTCATTCCGGTCGAAAGCCGGCGTGACGGCCGGTCCAATCCAGAAGAAGCCGGCGTTGTTGTTGACATCGTGCGGTCGTTGACTCGCGATTTCGGAGTTGCTCCCGAATCGATCGGAGTTGTTTCGCCGTTTCGCGCGCAGGTTGTTCTGCTGCGGCAGATGCTAAATGGCGTCGGCGTCGCCGTCGACACTGTCGAGAGATTTCAGGGCGGCGAGCGCGATATCATGATTTTGTCGTTCGTTCGCTCCCGCGGAACCGGCTTCGTGTTCGACGATCGACGGTTGAATGTCGCCATCACCCGTGCCCGCCGGAAGCTGGTCCTGGTGGCCCATCCTGAGTTGTTCCAGAAATCCAGGTACGCATGGATCTGCACGTTTACCGAAACTCTCAAGACCGCTGGCACGATCTGAGGTCCGCTGCGCGTGAGCGCGGAGCGGTACTCGCATTGAATGCGGTGACGCTGGATGAGCTGGTCGAGCGCCTCACACCGGAGGCGAAAACTGCCTCTCCCGGGCAGCGGCTGATCCTGGTGGAGCGCGCCATTGATGAGATTGGGGATGGAACGCGGGCTAAAGCCCGCGACTACATTGGGGGACAACACATTGGGGACCGTGTGTTGTCCGGAAATGAATCGTCCGGAAGCATGTTGTCCGGAAATGAATCGTCGGCAAACGTGTTGTCCGGAAATCTGTTGTCCTCAAATGTAGTCGCGGGCTTTAGCCCGCGTTCCATCCCCAACCTCCTCCGATACGTGTACGATGCCGTGGCCGAACTGAAAGGCGCGACCGTGCGTGCTTCCGAGCTTCGCCGGGCGGGAGCCACGTTTCTAGCCGACGTCCTGGAGAAGTACGATGAGGGCCTTTGGAAGAGCGGACTGCTCGACCCGCAGGATCGGCGGGCGCTTGCTGCTTCAAGAGCTATCGAAAGGTCCACACCCTGGCTCGAGAAATTCAGCAGCGTCGTTCTTCATGCTCTTTACGACCTCACTGAAGCCGAATTCAATCTGGTTCGGGCCGTGATAGAAACCCTGCCGGATGGCGGCGCCGTCATGATGTTCAACACGACGGCGAACGTCAAGCCCACTCAGCTCGCGGAATGGACCTGGCAGCGCTTCATTCAGGACGAGTCGCTCGCCGACAAGACTTTTCCAGAGTTTTGCCGCACCTCGAACCCCAGCCGGGCCTTGCTGGAGCGCCTCTTCGTGGAGTCCGGTACACCTCTGCCATCCGACGACTGGCTACGGATCTTCGAACTCCCGGGCCGTTACAAGGAAATCGAGAAGATCGGCGGAGATATTTGCGACTTGCTCCTGTCCGGTCAAAGTCCGAACGACATTGCCGTGGTCGTGCGGCACATCGAGAGTTACGGGGAGATGATCGAGGATGTGTTCTCGCGCTACGGCATTCCGCACAGCTTCGAAACAGGCGTGCCTCTGCTGCGCATTCCGTTTATCAAATATTGGCTGGCGCTCCTGGATCTGGTCACGAGCGAGCGGTCGCGCGAGGGGATGGGGCGAGTGATGTCGAGCGCGTATTATCAACCGCGGTTGTCGCCCCGGCTTGACGTGGAGAGAGCCCTGGCGGCCCTGGGATACATCGATCGAGGTCACCTTCGGGCGTCTGCACTGGCGCGGAGGAAAGGTTCGCAGTTGACTGCGGAGCTGGAGCGATTCGAGCAGTGGCTCGACGACCTGGAGACATCGACCGACAGTGTGCTCGGCTTCTTGAGCCGCGTACAGACTTCGGCGCCGCTTGCCGAACGCGATCGCCAGGCGTGGCGTTCGCTTGTGGAAGAACTCGAATCCGTGAGCCCGTTTTTCCCGGGGGAGGGACTCACGTTCGCGAAGTTTCGCAAGATTGCCTCCGAGATTGCGGGTCTTCGAACCGTCGACCGCTCGAGCGCCCGTAGTGTCGCTCCGGGTTTGCCGCGCGTCCGGATCATGAGGCCTCACTCTCTCGCTTATCGCGAATACAAATGGATCTTCGCTCCGGGCTTTGCAGACGGCGAGTTTCCGGCCCGCTCTTCCTCGAACCCGCTGTTGCGGGACGAAGCGGTTGAGGCCATCAACGTGCGCATTCGTCCGCGCCGCGTCATGACATTGCGAGATCGGAATCGTCGTGAGCCTTTGTACCTTTTCATGATTCTGGATTCGGCGACGCAGCGTGCGACGCTCACGTATCCGGGGAGCACGCTGGAAGGTGAGTCCATTTATCCGTCGGTGTACGTGGGAGAGATTGCGCGGCATTATGAACAATCTCCGGTCATGCGGGTTTCGACCGGCATCCCCCGGGCCGAGGGGGAATACTTGAGTATGATCGCGGATGCGTGGAGAAGGGGTTCGTTAACAGAAGATCGTGGGAAGGAACTCCTGGGCCACGACATCGTTGCCCGCGCCAACCTCGAACGGCAAGGGATTGCCCGCGCTCGTATTGGCAGGGCGGTCCTTCCTCTCGACGGTATCTGGCATCCCAGCGAATTGAACGCCCTCAGCGCTTGTCCGTTCGTCTTCCTTGCCCGGCATCGCTTGAAGCTGCGCGCGTCCGAAACGCCGGACTTCGAGGTGCCAGCCATGGAGGTTGGAATTCTTGCGCACAGCATATTGCGCGACTTTTACAACCGGCCCATTCCTTCATCGATCGAAGAAGCGCGCGCCCGGATGAGCGAGATCGTTGCCAGGCGCCTGTCTGCGGCCGACGTCAACGGCCAGGGACCGTACTCCGTTTTCGATCCGTCACTCTGGAAGATCCGCCGCCGGCAGCTTGTTTCCGTCCTGAACGAGTATGTCAACTTCGCCGTTCGCGACGCACAGGCTGGTTTCGAAACTCAACCGGAATATCTGGATTCCGCTCTGCCACCCACTGCACTCGGCCGCACGTGCCTTGCCGGCAAACCCGACCACGTCGCCGTGCATCGCACGCAGGGCCGAATTGACGCGATCCGCATCGATGACTTCAAGTACTCGGCCGCGTCGGGCTTCGCCACGAAACAGTTGAAGCAATCGTTCCAGATTCCGGTTTACGCCTGGCTCGCCGTTCGGGCGCTCGACGCCGATCCGGGCGTTCGTATTGAAGGCCGATACCTGCTGCTCCGCTCTCCCGGCAACCCCGTCGTTTCCTATCCAATCGACGATATGGTCTTCGAAGAGGTACGAACACGTATCGACGGCTTGTTGGAGAAAGTGCGTGATGGGCGGCTACATCCCGATCCTGCGGACAGGCAGGACTGTGCGGATTGTGAATACCGGAGGTTATGCCGGTTGTATGGCGTTTGAGAGAAACACAGTGGTATGGGCCAGCGCGGGCACAGGGAAGACCCGCAAGCTGGTGGAGGTGTATCTCGAGCTGCTCGAGAAAGGGATGGATCCGCTTCGCATCGTCGCAATGACGTTTACCGAGAAGGCTGCTGCAGAAATGCGGGACCGGATCCGCATTGCGCTATACGCGAAACAGAACCGATGGATGAAAACAATCGCGGTTCTGCCCGCGGCGCCCATTTCCACGATCCACGGTCTCTGTGGAATCCTGCTTCGCGAGCATGGCTTCGAGCTCGGCATCGATCCGTCCTTCACTATTCTCGACGAACAGCGCAGCCTCGATCTCGCGCGCGAGGCCGCGCGTGAGACGATCCGTCACGAAATCCACGGCGGCAACGAAGATGTCGAGCGGCTGTTCGGCGACTTCGGCCTGGAGAAGCTCGTCGAAACGATGGTTTCCGCCGGTTATTGGCTCAACAGTTCAGGTCACGACGCAAAATGGCTCCAGGCCCGGGTTGAAGAACAACGCTGCGCAGCCGCAACACTCCGCGGGCAACTCGCCGGAGAAATTCAGAAATACGGCGGGGACTTCGAGAAGATGGGCGAGCTTGCGGACGAGCTGGAAACCAAAAAGGCCAAACATGTCCTCCGCAAGCGCGACGATCCCCAGGCGCTTCTTCCGCGTATCGGCCAGATCGCGGGTGTATGTGCCGCCGAGCATCTTTCACGGCTCATCGCGTGTTCCACCGAACGTTTTCGGGCGAAGAAGAGATCCTCGAACGCGATGGATTTCGACGATCTTCTGCTCGGCACGCGCGACCTTCTCAAGAACCACACTGCCATTCGGCAACATTACCAGAATCACTTTCAGGCTCTGCTCGTCGATGAGTTCCAGGACACTGATGAAGTGCAGGCCGAGATCATCGCGCTGCTCGCCGAAGATCCGGACAGGCCCGGCCGCATTGCTTCGAGAAAGTTGATGATCGTCGGCGATCCAAAGCAATCCATCTATCGGTTCAGGCGTGCCCGGGTCACAGTCTTCTTTCGCATGCTGCAGCGGATCCTGGACGAAGGGGGAGTCCTTGAACATCTTCAGGACAACTATCGCTCGGCGCTGCCCATCGCGGAGTTTGCAAATCGGTTGTCTGAAAAGATGATGGATTGGCTGGGTAAAGTCGATATCGGGGATGAAAGCGTCGATACTTGCTATCGGGTTCGCTTCTCGCCGGCGGACCCGCTGAAGCCTAAATCCGAAGCACCGTTCCTGGGCATTACGTACGTGGCGGCCGAATCGGATGCGAAAGCGGCGCAGGGACGTGAGATGGAGGCCGAAGCGATAGCGCGGCTTCTCAAAGAGTGGAAGCGTTCGGAAAGGATTCAGTCGTGGAAGGAGGTAGCCATCCTCCTGCGGGCCATGACGAACGTCGAGGTGTACCTCGGCGCTCTGGAGACCCACGGCATTCCGGTCTACGTGGTGCAGGGAACGGCGTTTTACCAGAAGTCCGAAGTCTCCGATCTGATTGCCTTCCTGGAGCTGGTTCTTCATCCGGATGACGAATTGCTTCGAGCGATCGTGCTGAGTTCCTCGCTGGTCGGCGTGAGTTTTGGAGACCTGGTTACCTCAACGACGCCCGGCGGTCATAGACCGCCGCTCCAGCGCAATCTCGAGCATTGGGTCGAAAGACGAGATACCGCTACAGCGGCGGAGATTCTTCAGGACGTCATTCGCAGGACGAACTTCGATGTCGTCATGATGGCGCAGAAGAACGGGCGCCAGCGTGTGGCCAACATCGGGAAGCTCATCGAAATCACGCGCGAGCTTGCGAGGCAGGGAACCACGGCCCTCGACGATGTTGTTCGCTACCTCCACGACCGCGCGCACGACACGAGCGTGCGCGAGCAGGAAGCTCAGATCGTAGGCCAGGAAGACGAAGTTGTGCGATTGCTGACCGTGCACCAGGCAAAGGGTCTCGAATTCGACATCGTCATCATTCCGGACCTTGCGGCAAAGGCCGGCCGCGGCTCGAGCGATCGAACGTTCTTCAGCGACCGATGGGGACTGCTCGTCGGCGCCGGATATGGTCTGCATCGCAAGCCGCTGCCGCACTCGCTGATCCTCCAGGCGAAAGAGTTCGAGGAAGACCAGCAGTACGAAGAGGAAAAGCGCCTGCTCTACGTGGCGGTCACGCGAGCCCGGAAGATGCTTGTGCTCGGCGAAGGGTTTTCAAAACAGACGGGTCCGTGGCTCCAATGGATGGAACAGCTCTTCGCAGGCATCGATCCGGAAGCGATCGAAAAGGCACGAGACGGAAAGCCTGGAAGCCTGAAGTTCAAAGGCTTTTCGGTCAAGGTGTTGCCGGCTTCGCTTCTGAATGTTCCCGAACAGCTGGCCTTCAATACGGACACGATTCTCGTCGGGGAGCCGGATATCCGGCTGAGCCGCCTGCCGCTCCGGATTCCAACAATCGAAATGACGCCATCGGACCTGGCATCGCTCAACGGGTGCTTCCGATATTTTCACTGGACGCGGCTCCTCGGCAACGCCGAGCCTGGACGAGAGTCCACGGGCGATACGCCGCAAATGCGTCTTGGCTCGATCGCACACAAGATGCTGGAGACCACAATCCTGCCTGCGGCCGGCGCGCTTCGCGCCGCCGGGCTTTCCGACCTCGGCGTGGTCTTTGATTCAACGGACTGGCGCGACCTGCTGTCGGCTTCCCCCGAGCGCGAGATGCCGTTCATCATGCATATCCAGGTCGAAGGAAGGGATTGCTGGGTCCGTGGCCGGATGGATGCCGTGGTTCCGGGCGAAGTCCCTCGCGTGATCGACTACAAATACGCTGCGTGGCGGGAGGGCGGTGAAGCAAACTATGAGATTCAGATGACGGCCTATGCCCTTGCCCTCATGAAAGCGCTGGGAACGGGACGCGCCATCGGCGAACTCTGGTATTTGAAATCGCCCATGAAGATCCTTCGTCATGAGTACACGATTGCTGAAGCGGAGCAGCGCCTGCGCGATCTCATGTCGAGGTATTTCATGGCAGTCGAGAAAGAAGAATGGCCCGCGGCCGAGCGCGCATATTGTGACCGCGTCGAATGCGGATTCCGGACCCGCTGCTGGGGTGAGGACTGAATGCCGAGCTGGCTTGCATCGCTGTTATTCGCGGTTCTTGTTGTCACCATCCCTTTCACGCTTATTCTCACCATCATGCAGCGGCTTCCGAAAGCCGTGGTGCTGTCGCATCGGCGATGGCCCCTTCCGTTGAATTACATCCTGATTGGAACCATTACGGCTTATGTCACGATCTTCATTCGGACCGCTTACTATGTTCGCGGCGCGGATCCAGCAGCGGTACTGATGGAATTCGTGATTGCGGCTCTCGCCTACATCTTCGGGTTGGTCCTGAGTCTGAGACAGTTTGCCGGAGTTTACCCTGAATACATCGTTACCACCTGACGGACAGGTCTCTCGCTTCGCAAGACGGTGTATCGAAATATCATCGACGTCGAAGAAATCTCGCGCAACCGCGCCGAGACAACTCTGCTCGTAGTCACGAATCATGGAATGGCGATTCGGTTGACTTTGCCGACGCGTTCGGTCTCGGTCTTTTACGAACAGCTCAAACCGCAGCTCTAGTCTTTCCAATTCTCTTTGTCTTCCAGCGTCACGTGGCTAAAGTAGCAGACTTTGTATTTAATCTGCCTGGACTTGGCAGGACACGAGCCCAAACCACTTCAAGGCAGTAAGCCTTCTCATCAGGAGATTTTTCGATGACTAGAAAGCTCAATTTCCGATCACTGGTGATGTTAGCAGCCACGTTCCTTTTGGTCCCCGCCATGGTTTTCGCGGAGGATGATGACGACAATCGGGCAGCCTGCAAGGCACTGCCCAGCCAGGCAGCGCTGCAGGATGCGCTTAACAAAGCAGTTTTTGCAGAGACCAGCGGCCTGAACCTTCACATGTGGGCAACTCTTGTAAATCGTGACGGTGTCGTGTGTGCCGTAGCCTTCTCGGGGACAAATCGAGGCGCCCAATGGCCCGGCAGCCGCGTGATTTCGGCGCAAAAGGCGAATACGGCTAATTCATTCAGTCTCGACAGTTCCTCTTCAAGCGGCGGTTCCGGCAGTCCGACCGGACTGGCTTTGTCAACGGCGAACCTCTACTCGGCGGTTCAGCCCGGCGGCAGCCTCTTCGGCCTGCAGGAGAGTAATCCTGTCGATGTCAGCGTGGCCTACGGGGGAAATTCAAGCAACTATGGGAAGTCGAATGACCCAATGGTCGGCGGCAAGATCGGCGGTGTAAACGTATTCGGTGGTGGACTTGCACTTTACGCAACCGGCCAAAAGTTGGTTGGAGGCGTCGGAGTGAGCGGCGATACTTCATGCGCCGATCACAATATCGCCTGGCGTGTGCGCCACAACCTCGCGCTGGATCATATGTTAGGAGTCGGCGGTGTCGGTGGAGACGCTGCCCATCCGGACAACATCAAATATGACGTCATCCCGAATCCCAGTGGGGGAACCGGGAACAGCCCCAGCGGATTCGGCCATCCCACGTGCCCCAATACGGATCTTGCCGTGGGTGCCCTTCCACCGGTCCAACCGTAAGAGCTAATTCGGGGACAGACGTATAAATCACCTAATTAGCTGTCAAAGTTTCTTTTTCTGCTAATTAGGTGATTTATACGTCTGTCCCCGAATTAGCTCTGTTTTCGCTATCATTTATATGAATGGAACATGTGATCCGCCAATACACGCTGGAGCCCGGTGCCCTGGAGGTCCAGTACATCGAGGAATGCTTTACGGAGTTCAGTGGGAAGAAGACGGCCGAAGAGATCATTGAACGGCTGAAGGATCGCGATCATCTAATCCTGCTTTCGATGGCTCCGTCCGAAGACGACGATGGCGTCCTCATTCCAGTGTCCTACAAGATCGGTCATGAGCTGCGGGCTCAGGAAACCAATCTCAAACTTGTCGATCTGGTAGGCCAGTTGCGCGACGTCGTCGAATTTCCAAACCGAAGAATCTTCTACAGCTGGATCGGCGGCACCCGGACGGAGTGGCGTGGCCGGGGCCACTATCGTGCGCTGACCGAGCAGCAGGAAGAGTGGGCGCACGCAAACGGTTACCACGAACTGGTCGTCAAAACGAAAAACCGGTTCTACGGTATGCGCGCCACCTTTGATCACCTCAACTTCGATGTCATCAAGTTTCAGCGGCACCTGAAGGACAATCGCGAATCCAAGGTCTACTTAAGCAAGAAGATCGCGGCCGATGTGCTGCGCCAGCATCAGACCACGCGTTCGGTTGTCGATGCGGCCTGAGAGGTTGCGGAAAAAGGACTGTAGCGGCAGTCTATGACCAGACGGCTATGTGCATTCCGGCACACTCTGGCTATTTAGGCGCTCTCTTGTGCGGGTCCGTCGATACTGTCCCGGATTTCCCTGTAATGTAATCCG
>QHXD01000768.1 GCA_003223895.1 Acidobacteriota bacterium | reverse complement strand
GACTACAAAAGAGATTAAAAGCGCATACACTAAATACAAAACACTCAGCGGTCAAACAACTACTTCGATTGACAAATTCATGAGACTCAATATTGTGGATAAGCCGCCGGTCAATGTCTGTCACTATGTTGCAACCTATGTGAACGAAGAAAGACCCGGAGAATTATTCCGTAGTAGTGGTGGCGAACTGGATCTGACCAATGATGGTAGTGAAGAACGAGTTGAGATTGGCGCTGAAGGGTCAGCAGGTAACCCATATATCTCTTTATACGATAAGAAAACAGGCGGTCCCATTGATATCAGATGGGCTGCTCAGGACTCCAAGGAGTGGTGGGGTGATGATATCAGTCTTGTTCTGTACAAGGATGGTTACTACATACTCTATTCTGCTTATGGCTGGTATCCCATTGTTTTGACTCAACTGAACCCATCGAATTACGAACGGGTTATTTGCCAGTTTGAAACTGTCGTTGAAGAGGTGGTTGGAGAAAAGTGTGAAGACAAAGCATTATGCGAACTTCTGCTTACCAAGCAGCGTCCTTCATACCTTCAGTTTACAGAGTCCCATCAGTTAGAACCGGGGAAATTACATCTTTCTGAAACCGGTGCCGGCAGAGCATTGGCCATCGATGTCGACAATGATGGCAAAGAGGAGCCGATAATTGAACTCCAATACGCGAGTCTCGCTGGCCCCGGATGCGCTTACAACTTTTTTGACAAGTTAAACGAGGATCGAAATGGTCTTGTTGATGACAAGACGCATGAATTATTGGTCGCAATGCAGGGGCTCTCCTCAAAACATTCGAGGGATCCTGTTCCCCATTGTCTCGGGAATACTACTGGATGGTTCCGATTCAATGGAATAACTTACTATGAGACAAAGTTTCACGGGGAGCGTCCGGTGAGCGCCGCTGGCGAATTTCACGAAGTCTCCTATATTAAGGACAGCCAAGTCCACAAAGTGTGCCAGTACGATTTTAAGAAAAAAGTAGAGATTAAGGTATGCCTTGATTGTGAGTTGAGTGAGAAAAAGCCCGCAGCCAAACGGGGACAGGCAACTTTTCCGGAGAAAAGTAGCCAGTCCCCTTAGTCTCGCTAGAGGGAGAGGCCGCCGAGAAGTCCGGCGACGTTGGAGACGATCTTGACGTTCTCCGGCAGTTTCACGGTGATGCGCGCGGCGTTGCCGCCGCCGACGTACAGCCGATCGTAGTTAAATGTCCGATCGAGGGTCTGGATGGCCCTTACCAGACGCTTGCTCCATTTCCTTTTCCCGATCTTTTTGCGAACGGCGTCACTCAGCAGATCCTCGTACGTTTTGCCCTTTTGAAGCGGATGGTGCCCGAGTTCCAGGTTAGGGACTAATTTCCCATCCACGAACAATCCGGAGCCGAACCCCGTTCCCAGCGTGACTACCAGCTCGACGCCGTAGCCCTCGATCACGCCGAAGCCCTGCACATCGGCATCATTGGCGACACGCACGGGCACGCCGAGCTTTTTCGTCAGCGCGTCTGCCAGGCGGAAGCCACCCCAGTTGCCATTCAGATTCGGCGCAGTCACGGTGACGCCGCGACGGACCACGCCCGGAAAGCCAACCGACACCCGATCGAAAGAACCTTGCGCCTTCGCCAACTCGACGATCGTGTTCATCACGGCAGCCGGTGTCGCTGGCCTGGGTGTCTTGACCCTCGCCCGCTCCGTCAGCGGCTTGCCGGTGGCGCTCAGAATCAAGGCTTTGATTCCCGTTCCGCCGATGTCTATTGCCAGGGTTCGTACTGCATGGGGCTGCGGTTTTGCCAACGCCTGAACCGCAGGCTCCATCAGAGCGTTCTCCAACGCCGTCCCTCGCTTTCAATGAGCCGGTTGGCTTCGACCGGCCCCCAGCTTCCCACCGGATACTCCGCCAGCCATTTGGTCCCGTAGGTGTTCCAGCCTTCGAGGATGCCGGTGATCCAGGCCCAGGACGCTTCCACCGCGTCGCGCCGCATGAACAGCGACGCGTCGCCGGCCATCACGTCCAGGAGCAGCCGCTCATAGGCTTCCGGTGATGGAACGGCGAAGGCCTCTCCATATTGGAAATGCAGTTCGACGGGATTGGTCTTGGCCTTCGTGCCGGGGACTTTGCAGATGATGCGAAGCGTGAGCCCCTCCTCAGGCTGAATTTTCATGACCAGAATATTCGGGTCCAGCGGGGCTTCCGGGTTTGCGTTGAACAGGATCTGGGGGATCGGCTTGAAGAAGACCGCGATCTCGCTGGCCCGCTTGGCCAGTCCCTTGCCGGTTCTCAGGTACCACGGCACGGCGGACCACCGCCAGTTCTCGACGAGCAGCTTGATCGCCACGTAGGTCTCCGTGGTGGAATCCGGCTTGACGCCGGGCTCTCGGCGATAGCCGGGCACATCTTCGCCGTTCACCTTACCGGGTCCGTATTGCGCCCGCACGGTGTATTTCTCGATGTCCTTGCCCATGATCGGCCGAAGGCACCGCAGGACTTCCATGCGAGCATTGCGGACGACATCCGCGTCGAGCGAGTGCGGAGGCTCCATGGCGACCAGGCACAGGAGCTGGAGGATGTGGTTCTGCACCATGTCCCGCAAGGCCCCGGCCTCTTCATAATAGGTCGCCCTGGT
>QHXD01000767.1:489-3092 GCA_003223895.1 Acidobacteriota bacterium | reverse complement strand
CCGCGACCCGGCCTTTACCGAAAACCCAAACGTCCCAAAAGGCCGCGTGCTGCGATTCACAATGAACTCGGCTGAAAGCAAAATTTTCCCAACCGCGCCCGTCGGAGGCGCCGGTGGCAGGGGCGGGGCACGCGCCGGGCAGAACGGTGCCGCCGCTGAACCGCCGCAGCATCAGATTTTTCAACGTCAGGTCGCTGTCTACATCCCGGCCGGGTATGTACCGAACACGCCGGCGCCGTTCATCGTCGTGCAGGACGGACAGACGTACATCAGTGACGCAGGGACAGGAGCCGATGGGACTCCGCGGACGGAGCGGGCTTTCATGCCGCCAATGCTCGACAACCTCATCTTTGATAAGCGCGTTCCGCCGATCCTCGCCGTGTTGATCGCTCCGGGGCCCGGCGGCCAGCGGACCATCGAATACGACACGGTTTCAGATCGCTACACGAATTTCATCGAGACGGAAGTGCTTCCCCGCATCACGAGGGATTACCAAGTGGCGTTTACAGCGGATCCCGAGGGCCGCGCGACGTTCGGCATGAGCTCGGGCGCCGCTGCCGCGCTAACCATGGCGTGGCTGCACCCGAACCTGTATCACCGCGTCGTCAGCTATTCGGGCACCTTTGTCGCACTCCAGCGCAACGTCACGGCTCCGAACGGCGCATGGGATTTCCACCAGACCTTCATTCCAAATTCTGAGCGCAAGCCGCTGCGCATGTGGCTCCACGTCAGTGAGAACGACCTCGGGGCCGACTCCCCGGCGGAGCAGATGCGCAATTGGGTGATTGCCAACAACCGGATGGCGGAAGTATTGAAAGCCAAAGGATATCCGTACCAGTTTGTGTTCTCCGAGGCCGCGGGCCACGTCGATCAGCGCGCGCAACTGCAGACCATGCCGGAAGCGTTCGAGTGGGTATGGAAAGGCTACCACCCGAGCGGCAAGTAGCCCTCATACACTCGTATGGCCATCGGCTTCGAAAGGAAGGAGTGCCCGTGATTGATTCTGCAGAGAAGTCAGCGAGAACGCACCTGGACGGAAATGGAAAAATGGGAACGTCGCCACTTTTCCACCGCTACTTCTGAGTGAATTTCTGAACCCGATGCGTCCGGAGCTCGGCCGTATAGATGTTCCCTTTCGAGTCGGCCGCGAGCTCGTGGATTGTGCCGAACTCGCCGGGAGCGGTTCCCGCCTTGCCGAACTTGTCGAGAATTTTCAGCGACTGCCGGTCGAGGATATTGATCTGATTGTTCCCGATGTCGGCAACGTAGAGATGCCGCTGCGCACGATCGGGCGAGAAGGCTAGCCCGGCGGCGGTCTGCATCTGGTTGGTGCCTGCCCCGATTTTCACTTCCTGTTTGAATGCACCAGAGGTTGTGAATACCTGCACCCGCTGGTTGCCTCGATCTGCGAGATAGACGAGACCGTCGTTCGACACCTTGATCGCGTGCGCGATGTTGAATGGCGGACCGCCGTTGGCTCCCCACGTCCGCTTGAACGCGCCGTTCTTCGTATCGAACACGACAACACGATGGTTTCCGTAGCCGTCCGCGACGAACAGTTCGTTTTTGAACACCATCATATCGGCGGTTTGTTTGACGTTATCCTTGTCGGCGTCGCCCGTACTTTTCCCGGCATGGCCGATCTGCATCAGAAACTTGCCATCGCTCGTAAACTTCAGCAGCATATCGTCGGACTTGCCCGGCGGAGCAGGAGTGCCTGCCGCGGCGTAGCCGTTGTTGCCGCTGATCCAGACGTCGCCTGACGCATCCACATAAATCCCGTGCTCACGCTCGGGCCATTCGAAGCCGGCGCCTGGGCCGCCCCATCCGGCCAGGAACTTTCCTGTCTCATCAAATTCCAAAACGGGCGGCGCGGCATTGGTGCGCTGCGCCTCGGGAACCGTCCGCGGGCGATGGATCATCCAGACATGATCGTGCGAGTCCACGGCCACCGACGACATATCGCCGAGAACTTTACCCGCCGGTAACTGCGGGAACCGGGGATCGACCTCGAAATGCGGAACGTTATTTTGATTTTGCGCCGGACCGGCCCCCAGAATAGCGATGACACCGGCTGCAATCAGAACACCCAATAGAATCTTTTTCATTGCGAACTCCGTCACGAGGAGATTGTTGTCGCCGCAGCCCAGGCGCTATAACTGCCTGCGGCCCGAGGAGATCCTCAACCGTCATACTAATTGCTCAATTTTAGTCTGATGTTCGACATCGGCAAGAACAATACGTTGAATAAAAAACGTTCCCGGAACTGGTGCTTATTTCCTGTCTCGTTTGGCTAATCTTCTGTTCCCGCCGTTTCTGCGCGTATCTCATGACATTTGGGACCCGCAATGGGGACTGCAGGTCAGCAATTGAGGATTGAGGACAAGCGGCGCGAAAACCACGGCGGAAGCCGTCGATTACCTCACGTGGCGCATGCTCCGCGTAACGGCCGCGAAGGAAACGAGTGACGCACTCGTCGCATTCATCAGAAGCGGCCTGTCTGTTGCCCCGCGGCCACAGTTGTGATGCAGCCCCTCGCCTTTCCGTTTTCATTAACCATTTATCGGAAACTTGTGACACTGCCTCCCGGCCCCATACCGGCC
>QHXD01000767.1:0-426 GCA_003223895.1 Acidobacteriota bacterium | reverse complement strand
CGCGCCACGCTGGAATCAGCACCGCACAACAGCCGACCACGGCCAGCGCGATCATTGAAGACGACAGGGAAACGGGACTCCACAGGCTGCTCTCCGTCCAAGCAGCGATCGGACGATGGAGTATTGCGACGAGCGCCAACCCACCCCCCATTCCCAGCGGGTACGCTGCTTCGCACCGGGCGATTCGGGAACTGAAAGCGACAGGACTCATGAGTCGGCGGGTGAGAGTTCGATCCAGCAAATGCCTGAACAATGTGGTGGAGCAGGATCATCGCCGAGTGAAGCAGCGGATCGGGCCGATGCTGGGGTTCAAGCGCTTCGACACAGCGGCAATTACAATCAGGGGCATCGAGTTGGCAGAGAAGATAAAGAAAGTGCAGTTCAAAGTCGGCAAGTTGCCCATCGGCCCGGCTATAGATCCCGAAT
>QHXD01000104.1 GCA_003223895.1 Acidobacteriota bacterium | reverse complement strand
CCACTGTAATTTTCTTGGACAGATCGCCGCGAGCCACAGCCGTCGTGACTTCGGCGATGTTACGCACCTGGTTGGTGAGGTTCGAGGCCATGAAGTTGACATTGTCGGTGAGGTCTTTCCACGTTCCGCCAATGCCGCGGACTTCCGCCTGGCCGCCGAGTTTTCCTTCGGTACCGACTTCGCGGGCCACGCGGGTTACTTCCGAAGAGAACGAGTTGAGCTGGTCCACCATCGTGTTGATGGTGTTCTTCAGCTCGAGCACCTCACCTCGAACGTCCACTGTAATTTTCTTGGACAGATCGCCGTTCGCCACAGCCGTCGTGACTTCAGCGATGTTTCGCACCTGAGTCGTCAGGTTGTTCGCCATGAAGTTCACGTTATCGGTGAGATCTTTCCAGGTGCCGGCGATCCCCTTCACAATCGCCTGGCCGCCGAGCTTTCCTTCGGTACCGACTTCGCGGGCCACGCGGGTGACTTCCGAGGCGACCGTGGAAAGCTGATCCACCATGACGTTGATGGTGTTCTTGAGCTCGAGCACCTCGCCTCTTACGTCTACAGTGATTTTCTTCGATAGATCGCCGCGGGCCACGGCCGTCGTCACCTCGGCGATGTTTCGCACCTGCGTGGTGAGGTTCGACGCCATGAAGTTCACGCTGTCGGTGAGGTCCTTCCAGGTTCCTCCGACGCCCTTCACAATCGCCTGGCCTCCGAGCTTTCCTTCGGTACCCACTTCTCTGGCCACCCGCGTGACTTCCGAAGCGAACGAGGAGAGCTGGTCCACCATGACATTGATGGTGTCCTTGAGCTCGAGAATTTCGCCCTTCACGTCCACCGTGATTTTCTTCGATAGATCGCCGCGGGCCACGGCAGTAGTCACCTCGGCGATGTTTCGCACCTGGTTGGTCAGGTTCGATGCCATCGAATTCACATTGTCGGTCAGGTCTTTCCACGTACCGGCCACGCCGCGGACCTGCGCCTGGCCGCCGAGTTTTCCTTCGGTACCCACTTCGCGGGCCACGCGAGTGACTTCCGAAGCGAACGAGGAGAGCTGGTCCACCATGGTGTTGATGGTGTTCTTGAGCTCGAGCACCTCGCCCCGGACGTCCACCGTGATCTTCTTGGACAGGTCGCCGTTTGCCACCGCCGTGGTTACTTCGGCGATGTTTCGCACCTGAGTCGTCAGGTTGTTCGCCATGAAGTTCACGTTATCGGTAAGGTCTTTCCACGTACCGGCCACGCCTTTCACATCGGCCTGGCCGCCAAGCTTTCCTTCGGTGCCCACTTCACGGGCCACGCGGGTAACTTCCGAAGCGAATGACGAGAGCTGGTCCACCATGACGTTGATGGTGTTCTTGAGCTCGAGAATTTCACCCTTCACGTCTACCGTGATCTTCTTTGTCAGATCGCCGCGCGCCACAGCCGTGGTCACCTCGGCGATGTTTCGCACCTGAGTCGTCAGGTTGTTCGCCATGAAGTTCACGTTATCGGTAAGGTCTTTCCACGTACCGGCCACGCCTTTCACATCGGCCTGGCCGCCAAGCTTGCCTTCGGTACCGACTTCGCGGGCCACGCGAGTGACTTCCGAAGCGAACGAGGAGAGCTGGTCCACCATGGTGTTGATGGTGTTCTTCAGCTCGAGGATTTCTCCCTTTACGTCTACCGTGATTTTCTTCGAGAGGTCGCCGCTCGCGATGGCCGTTGTAACTTCCGCGATATTACGGACCTGGGAAGTCAGGTTACCGGCCATGAAGTTCACGTTGTCGGTGAGGTCCTTCCAGGTTCCGCCAACGCCGCGAACTTGCGCCTGGCCGCCGAGTTTCCCTTCGGTACCGACTTCGCGGGCGACGCGGGTGACTTCCGAAGCAAACGACGAGAGCTGATCCACCATGGTGTTGATGGTGTTCTTCAGCTCGAGAATCTCGCCTCGGACGTCCACCGTAATCTTCTTTGAGAGATCTCCATTCGCCACGGCCGTGGTCACTTCGGCAATGTTTCGTACCTGAGCGGTCAGGTTCGACGCCATGAAGTTCACGTTATCCGTAAGGTCTTTCCAGGTTCCTCCAACTCCTTTCACTTGTGCCTGGCCCCCGAGCTTTCCCTCGGTACCGACTTCGCGGGCCACGCGGGTAACTTCCGAAGCAAACGACGAGAGCTGATCCACCATGACGTTGATGGTGTTCTTGAGCTCGAGAATTTCGCCTTTCACGTCCACGGTAATCTTCTTTGAGAGATCGCCATTCGCCACAGCCGTGGTCACCGCGGCGATGTTACGCACCTGATTCGTGAGGTTCGATGCCATGAAGTTGACGTTATCGGTAAGGTCCTTCCACGTTCCGCCGACGCCTTTCACATCGGCCTGGCCTCCGAGCTTTCCTTCAGTACCCACTTCGCGGGCCACACGGGTCACTTCCGAAGCGAAGGTCGAGAGCTGATCCACCATCGTGTTGATCGTGTTCTTGAGCTCGAGGATTTCGCCCTTCACGTCCACGGTGATCTTCTTTGACAGGTCGCCGCGGGCGACAGCCGTGGTCACCTCGGCGATGTTACGCACCTGGTTGGTGAGGTTGTTGGCCATGAAGTTCACGTTGTCCGTCAGGTCTTTCCAGGTACCGGCCACGCCTTTCACCTGCGCCTGGCCGCCGAGCTTTCCTTCAGTACCCACTTCACGGGCCACGCGGGTGACTTCCGAAGCAAAGGTGGAGAGCTGATCCACCATTGTGTTCACAATCTTGGCGGTTCGAAGGAATTCGCCGGTCAGAGGTCTGCCCTCGATCTCCAGTGCCATTGTTTGCGACAGGTCGCCCTTTGCCACTGCGCCGATGACGCGCGCGACTTCCGTAGTCGGCTGCACGAGGTCGGCGATGAGTGTATTCACCGATTCAACGCATGCGGCCCAGGATCCTGTGGCCATCGGGAGCGAAGCGCGCTGCTTGATGCGGCCTTCCTTGCCGACGACGTTGCTCACTCGCTCGAACTCCCGGGACATGCGATCATTCAGATCGATGACATCGTTGAGCAGGTCGTAAACTTTTCCCGTAAGTCCTGTCTGTTCCGACGGTAAACGGGTAGCGAAGTCGCCTCGCTTCAAGTCCGTCAGGACTTTGAGCAGCAGTCTCGCATCAAGGGTTTCTGCCGTGACCTCTGTCACTCTCTCAGGCTTGGGTCTCATTAATGATCTCCGTGCCACTTTTTTACTCGAGGTTTGAAAAAAGCAGTCTTATCCTGCCGAACCGGGCACTTGTGCACACCCTCTGCCAAAGGATCTCTAACCCGCAAAACTACTGAGGGGAAGCAACATACCACTATCACTCCCAACCTGATTTGAACTCTATTTTCCCCGGAATCGAGGCAATTTGTCCTGTTTGTTTGTAGGAATCGGGGAAATTTCGCCCTGAGTGGGAGAACACAATTACCACCAGCGATTCAAGAGTATCGAAAATAAGGACTTAAAACTGGTCGTCGCCGTGCACGTTGTATGGATTATTTATGCGTGCTGCCCACGACCATGTTGTCCAATTTTATGACGATGAAAGTTACCTCTGCGAGGCAGTTACGCGGTTCCTTTCTCCCGGCCTCCGACCCGGCCAACCCCTCGTCGTGATTGCCACGCCAACTCACCTTGATGCGTTCACACAACGGCTAAAGGTGCAGGGTTTCGATGTCGAGAGCGCTATTCTTGACGGGCGCGTCACATTGCTGGATGCGGGGCGAACGCTTTCGACTTTTACGGACGAGAACATGCCGGATGCCGCGCGTTTCAAAGAAAGCATCGGAAACCTGTTCGAGAAGAGCCGTGCGGGGACGGATGCTATGTCTGTTCGAGCATTCGAAGAAATGGCGGACCTTCTCTGGCGCGAGAACCGGCCCGAAGCGGCACTCTGTTTGGAAGAACTGTGGAACGAGCTGGCGGACACTTATTCCCTCTCGCTTTGCTGCGGCTATGCAATGAGCAATTTCGCCAGAGAAGAGGACTCCGACCGATTCCAGACCATCTGCTCGCATCACGCGCGCGTGCTTCCGACGGAGCGTTACAGCCACCTTCTTGACGAAGATGCGCGGCTAAGGGAAATCACCTACCTTCAACACCGGGCCCTGGTGCTGGAAACTGAAATCCAGCGAAAGCGCGCCGAAGCCGAACGTGTGAAACCCCTGGAACGGGAGAAGGCAGCGAGCGAATCGGCGTCTCCTCCATCGTAAGAACAGACTCTTCAGTAGCCGCCCTGAAGGAACGATACCAATGGAACACGTCATGGGCTCGAATCTGTGACCGCATGGATTTCATGCGCGTGCACTCTTCCGACTCATCCATGCTCAATGCCAGATCCACTACCCTGGCAACGGTTTCGGTGTCATGAGGATTGACGAGAAGCGCCCCGCATCTCAGTTCTTCCGCCGCGCCCGCGAATTCACTCAGAACCAGCACTCCCCGATTGTCGATCCTTGATGCGCAAAACTCTTTCGCGACGAGGTTCATCCCGTCTTTCAGAGGCGTAACCAATGCGACGTGAGCCGCGCGATAGAACGCGATCAGTTCATTCCGGGAAATCGCCCTGTAAAAGTAATGGATGGGAACCCATCCGGGTTTGCTGTATTGCCCGTTGATTTTGCTTATCAACGTTTCGATGCGAAGCCTCAACTGGTTGTACTCCGGTATCTCTTCGCGGCTCGGTACGACGATCTGAACCATGTTGACTCGGCCGCGCAATTCCGGCCTGGCGATCAAGAGCTTCTCAAATGCGATCAAACGCTCGGGAATTCCTTTGGTGTAGTCCAGGCGGTCAATGCCGAGAACGATCTGCGTGTCTGGAAATTGATTTTGAATGGCCCTGGAACCGGAGCTGATAGTAGGGCCGGCCGCATCCCTGGCGAACTCTTCGTAGTCGACACCGATCGGATAAGCCCCGGTATGCGCGCAATGCTCTCCGGCACGAACGAGCAGCGTTTCGCCCATGGGGCGCACACGAACCTGAGACAAGCAACGCCGGAGACAGGCGACGAAGTTACACCGGTCACGGACTGTCTGGAAGCCCACCAGGTTGAAGCACAGCAGCGCACGGAGCACTTCATTGCGCCACGGAAGTGTTTCGAAAATGTCGGGTGAAGGAAACGGAATGTGCTGAAAGTATGCGATGGGATTACTCAGTCCACGACTGCGCAGTCCCTGAGCAACCATCATGAGGTGATAATCGTGAACCCAGATGAAATCATCTGGCCGGCACACCTGCTCGACGGCGTCTGCGAATTTCTTATTCGCGTTGCAGTACCCTTCCCAGTAGGTCGTTTCGAACTGGCACCGCGACGGAAGACCGTGAAACAAGGGCCAGATGACCCCGTTGGAGAATCCCAGGTAGAACGAGGCTCTCTCAGCGGCAGTGAGAAACACCGGCGCGAATGAACACGGTTGAGTGGAGGACCACTCATCCAGGAGTTCAGCTAGTTTGGGCTCGTAAGGCGCACCTGCCGATCCAACCCAGCATGCCCAACTGTCATCCCGCAGCGGAACCAGGGCGCTGATTAATCCACCGCTGCTTGGCTGGAATTGCGGCGTGGTTTCAACCGCTGTAATGGGCAGGCGGTTGGAGACGACAATCAAACGGTGTTCTGCCTTCATACATCACCCCGGCAGGTGCGGATCCAGTCCATGAGGAACGTCAGCAGTTCGTCCGGCGGTCTGAGCCACATCTGGGCCGCAGTAAACCGGTATTTCGGACTTACCAGTACGGTAAGGCCCCTGCCGTTCAAAACACGGAATGCGTCTTCGTCCGTCGTGTCGTCGCCGACATATGCAACAGGTACCTCCGTGTCCAATTCGTCAAGGAGACCTTGCAGCGCTTCGCCCTTGTTCGCGGAACGAAGACGAATCTCGATGCCTTCGTCGAATTCAGATAAGACGAGTCCGGACTCCAACGCCAGAGGCTCCAAAACCCGATAGGCGGCCGCCCTTATCTTCAGGATTTCGGCCGGCCGCCGGCCTCTCCAATGCACGGCCACGCCGGCAACCTTGACTTCGATCAGGTCTTGCAACCCCTCGCGCTCCAGGCGTGTTTCGGCTTTGGCAAGCACTTGAAATGCGTCCTCGCTCAGCACAGTCTCCACCGAACGGCCATTCCGATCCAGCCGTTCGAGGCCGTGTGATCCCCAGGTCTCGGGTCCCGGAGTCATGCCCAGCAGCGGCGGAACTTCGCGCGCCGCACGGCCGCTCACCACGATCAGCCGCGTGGCACATCCGCTCATGATGCGGTGGAGCAAGTCCGGCACATTCGGATAAGGGAATGCGCGATGACGATTCGCGCAGAAAGGGGCGATGGTGCCGTCGTAGTCCAACAGCAAAACACGGCTTTTCGCTGACGCCACTTCTTCAAAGAACCAGCTGTGATTCGTACTGTGCGCTACGGCTCTGCTCACGTTAGTCCTCCTTAGTGACAGTAAGCAGTATGTTGGAGGGCTCGCGTAATGGGGAATACGGCGTTCAGGGTATTTTCCCCGCAAAATCGGGTTACGAGAGTCAGGAGATAATTCTTTTCCGAACTGCGTAGAGGACGATTTCGGCGGCGCTGTGAAGATCCAGTTTTTGCATGATTCGTGTCCGGTGTGTCTCCACTGTGTTGGTGCTGAGGTACAGTGTGCCGGCCACTTCCTTGTTCGATCGGCCTTCGGCCAGAAGCTGCAGAATTTCTTTTTCACGGTCGGTGAGCAGGTCATAGGAATCCTGCAGGCCGCGCTGCTGAAGCTCTCGCATGTAGTCTTCCAGCAATGTATTCGCGATGGCAGGACTGAAGAAGGGTTTCCCCTGTGCAACCGCCTGTACGGCGTTGTGAAGATCCATGTCCGCGTTTTCCTTGAGCAGGTATCCCTTCGCACCCGCCGCCAGAGTTCGAGTCAGGTACGTTTCATCTGAATACATACTCAGGATGATGACGCCGATCTGAGGATTTTTCTTTGTCAATTGGGCCGTAGCCTGGATCCCATTGAGGTTCGGCATTGCGATATCCATGATGACAATGTCCGGGTGGAGTTCGTCGGCCATACGCACGGCCTCGCGCCCCTCGGTCGCTTCGCCGACGACCTCAAACATCGTATTCTGCTCGAGTTGCAGCCGCAGGCCTGTGCGAACTACTCCATGGTCGTCCGCAATCAGGATCCGGATCTTCTTCATGCCGCGACTCCAACGGGTATTTCGACTTTGAGAGTGGTTCCCTTGTGCGGTTCGGAGAAGATGTGCAGCTTTCCATCCAATGCCTGAATCCGTTCCTGAATGCCGAGGAGTCCCAGGCCTCCGCGTATATGGGCGAAGGGATCGAACCCAATCCCGTCGTCCTTGACAAAGACCACAATACCGTCATCCTGCCTGCCGATCGATACGTCCACGTTCTTGGCATTCGCATGGCGTGCGCAATTCGTCAGTGCCTCCTGAACCACGCGGTAGATGCAGGTACGCTGCGCGTCCGTAAGGTAATCAAGCGCGTCGTCCACATGGACGGCTGCAGGGACGCCCGTATGCCGTGAGAACTCCCGTCCTTGCCATTCCAGAGCGGCCTGGAGCCCGAGGTCGTCCAGCATGGAAGGGCGCAACCCCATCGCGAGGTCGCGGATGGCACGCATCGCCTCAGCATTGAGCCGCTTCACTTCTTCCATCCGCTTCTCGAATCCGTGGCCGTTGGAATTACGCAGCATCTCCAGGTTTCCCAATTCAATGCCCAGCGCAGTCATCATCTGGCCTACTTCATCGTGAAGCTCCCGCGATAGAGCCCTTCGCTCATGTTCCTGCGCCTGAACCAGGCGCTGCGACAGACGTCGAAGATTGTTTTGTGTTTCTTCAATCTGCTTTCTCTGTAGATCGTGTCTTCTTTCCAGGACCAGGACCCGATGTGTTGTCAGGAGCGCCACGCAGCTGCCGATGATTAGAGCGCCGGCCATCATTTGAAGTAAAAACCTGTGCAGTACTTGCTGGTTGTTTTGCAACCGCTCACGTTCCTTCTGGACGTTTTCGGTGTTGATCCTCGCCACTTCGCGAGCCAGATTGACGATGGCTTCGCGGCGAGGCAGCACCTTGCGCGCGAGGAAAACCCGGCTTCTTTCCGCTTTTTCCTGCGGTGTCCATTCAAAGATCGGGTCGAGCGAATCCCAGTACGCCTCGACTTCAGCCTGTAAGCGCTGCAGACGCGGACTGTCATTCTCGGGAATCCATCCGGAAAGTTGATTCAGCCGGTCCTGCAGGGAGTCGCGAATCGGAAGTAACTCCTGCCGGTGGCTGGGAGCATTTTGGGGCGAAGGGTCGAGCAGGTAGTCCCGCACGAGGATGTCCGCCAGATACATGTCCAGGACAACGCCTCGGCGGAATGTCTCCGTGCGCGAATACGAATCCTGGGCCGCCTGCATTTCCCGGTAGATGGTGTCCGTCCTCTCGACCGCTCCAAACCCGAGCGTGGCAATAAGGACCAGCAGAATGCCGAATCCGACAGCGAGAACAAATAATGAAGAACGCGAATTCATGTTGATTGTCCAGCGTATCATTATGCCCCCTTCCCCCTGCTCTGCGGATACAGTGGATACCGTATTTTCCGCGCCAGAACTCCCGTAGCCCCGAAAGTCTGGTCTAGAGTACCGTCGGTTCGTCCGTTAAGCCAGGAGTCTTCGAAGACCTTATCTCGATTGAATCCAGATTTTCACGGCGCACTTTTTCGTCAGCCAGCGTATGCTGATTTCTATGATCAAGAATGTGGTCCGTTACGTGACTCTCTCCTTTTGTCTTGGCTCGATGATCGCCTGCACACAGGGTTCGGGGCACGGTGTTTCAGCTTCCCCCAAGCTCGAGACCGAGGACCAAAAGATGCTGTACGCACTCGGCCTCCTGGTCGGGAGGAATATCAAGCCGTTCGCGTTGAACCCCGAGGAACTGGCAATCGTCAAAGCCGGTCTCACCGATGCCGTGACTGACACGAAACCGCAGGTCGACCTTGAGACCTACGGTCCGAAGCTGAACGAACTGGCGCAGAAGCGGGCCGCCTCCGGAGCCGATGAGGCGAAGAAGAAGGGCCAGGAGTTCGCAGACAAGGTCGCGAAGGAGAAGGACGCGACCAAAACCGCGTCCGGAGTCGTGATCCGAACGATTACCCCCGGCTCGGGCCCGAGCCCGACTGCGGACGACGTGGTGAAGGTACACTACGAGGGCAAGCTCACCGACGGTACCGTTTTCGACAGCTCGATCAAGCGCGGTCAGCCCGCCGAGTTCCCGTTGAACGGTGTCGTGCCGTGCTGGACGGAAGCGCTCCAGAAGATGAAGAAAGGCGAGAAGGCGCAGGTGGTGTGCCCGTCCGCGGCAGCATACGGCGATCGCGGCTCACCGCCGAATATCCCGCCGGGAGCCACTCTAAGCTTCGAAGTGGAGCTGCTCGATTTCCACAAACCGTAGGTTGAAATGAAAGCCAGGGTGCGATGCGTGTGTAATCGTTCCCTGGTTTAGCGGGACACAGTTCTGTGCCTCGCGCCAGTCCTCATGGCAGATCTCCTGGCTGAAAGAGAGCGGCCGGTTTAGCCGGTCGTGGAGGCAATTGTGTCCACGACGGTAATGATTGCTTCAGTTACGGAATCAATAGTGTCTGTCTCCGAAACGATAGGGAGCGTGACGGATACGATAGGGAGCATGACGGAGACGATAAGGAACGTCACGGAGAC
>QHXD01000103.1:11410-11895 GCA_003223895.1 Acidobacteriota bacterium | reverse complement strand
CTCAGCTTCAGCGGATTCATCCTCACGATCGTCACCACCGGCGTGTTCTCTCTGATGAATTCGCCGGGCTGAACCAGCCGTTCATAGATGGAGCCGGCCAGCGGCGCCCGGATCACCGCATCCCCCAGCTTCTTCTTCGCGAGGTCAAAGGACGCACGCCGATCCTGCAGACTCGCTCTCAATGACTGAACGTTTTCGACTGCGGCCTGATAGGCTGCCTCGGTAATCTTGACTCGCGTGTCTGTGGTGTCTAATTCCGCTTTCGACAGGAGGCCTTTGGAGACCAGCTCCTGCGCCCGCGCCATTTGCGCGCGCGCGTCATCGCGGTTAGCGGCCGCAGTTCGAATTGCAGCGATATTCTCATCGTTGGTCGGCTGATTGGGCCGGGCGGGATCCATCCCCAACTGGACCTCGGTTTGCCGGAGCGCGCTCTCGGCCCGCTGCAAAGCCAGATCCAATTCCTTCTCGTCCAGCCGGACCAATTC
>QHXD01000103.1:0-11378 GCA_003223895.1 Acidobacteriota bacterium | reverse complement strand
TGCTCACGCGGGCCTGGTCCGGTGAGATGAGCGTTCCGGATAGATCGACCTGACGTTGAACTGCAATGCGCTGAACCGTGGCAGTTTGGACAGAAATGTTCGTCCGGGCACCGCCGCCGCGCTGACCACCACCCTGGCCCTGCTTGCCCTTCGACGCACCCTGGCTGCAGCCGAGGCCCGTGACTAAAAGGAGAGTCAGTACGAGCCAATAACAAAACGAAGAACGATATGCCATTCTTTAGCCTCGAGAAGCCTTAATATTTTAATTGCAAGAACTTATGAGTACTGCTGCGACCCCAAAATCGTGCGCATCTACGTATACGTCTTACAGGGACTTTTGGTTACTTCCGGGGGAAGGGTTCCGACCAGTCCAAGCTCGATAAGATACCTCTAACCGGCTGGAAGACCTACGGAAATTTGCTTTCCTATTGCAGTTTAGCGAGTCAAAATCCTCGCAATTCCTCGGAGGTCCGCCATGAGTCGACTCAGACTGGTTTTTTTGGCCTGCCTTCTTGCCGTTCCGGTCCTTGCCGCCCAACTCAAAGTTGACGTGGCACTGGTCAACGTCGTTGCGACGGTGACTGACGACAAAGGCCGCTATGTGTCGGATCTGTCGCAGGATGACCTTATTATTGAAGAGGACGGGAAGCCTCAGACGATATCGTTCTTCAATCAGTCCAATGATTTACCTGTTAGCGTAGGACTCACGTTGGACACGAGCGGCAGCATGGAACGGAAAATCGACACGGCCACTCGCGCCCTCGACCGCTTCATCAGAACCATCCACAGAGATGACGACATCTTCCTCATGCTGTTTTCAAACGTTCCCTTGCTTGCTCAGGACTTTACCGACGATCGTGACAGGCTTGCGCGCGCCCTCCGGAGCGTTCGCGTGGGCGGCGGCACGGCTCTGTACGATGCGCTGAGGGAAAGCCTTCATAAGATCAAACGTGGCCGGTACGAGAAGAGGGCCATCCTGTTGGTCACAGATGGCCAGGACACTTCCAGTGAGAGTAGCTACGATGACGCTTCAATTGCTGTCCGGGAGTCCGAGCTCCTGGTGTACTGCCTTGGCATTGCTCCCTCCGGCAGCTCGAGAATTGACAGCGAGCCCGGACCGACTCCGCCGATCACCCGAAGTCCGAGAGATCCGGGGCGCGGCCCCTCGATTGGATTTCCGATCCCAGGTATTCCAGGCATCCCATTTCCTGGTGGTCCCGGCACCACCCGAGGGCCGCGGCGGTTCCCACAGTTTCCGCAACGTGGTCCCAGAAACGGTGGCAGCGCTGATGCCGATACAGTCGATATGACCGTTCTGAATCGATTCGCCGATGACAGCGGCGGCAAGGCATGGCTGTTGTCCGGCGACTGGACCTTGAATCGCGGCGCTGAGATTCAGGGAGTGCTCGACGAAATCGCCGCCGAATTGCGCAACCAGTACAGCCTCGGCTACTTAAGTGGCACCGCATTCTGGTGCGCGCGAAAAACCCGAAGTACCACGTCCGCGCTCGAAAAGAATATTTCGGGGGATGAGATAGCCGCAAAAGGGCTACAAACACAAAGACACAAAGGGCACAAAGACACAAAGAAGGCCGGGTCAAATGATTCTTGATCCCGGCCTTCTTTGTGTCTTTGTGCCCTTTGTGTCTTTGTGTTTGTAGCCCTTTTGCGGCTATCGCACAATCCGCACGAGCAACGTTTTCTCGCCTGTGGAATACAGGAAGGTGTCGTTCGTCGGAAAGAGAACCTGTGTCCGTGTGTATAGCGGCAGGTACTGACGAAAGACTTCCGCGCCGTCCGAGGCGCGCAGTACGTAGACCGCATCTTCGATTCTCCCGATGTTCAGGCGGCTCGCGACGCTGATCGCGATGAGGTCTGCGGAGGGCGTGACGGCGACCGAATTGATGGATCGGCCTTTAAGCACTCGATGCAGGCGTTTGCCGGCCGGCAGCGACCACGCAACGCGATAGGGCTCCTCGTCGCGATACGCGTCCCATGCAATCCAGCCATCACCGACTTTTCGATACGTGTGAGAGAGCGGTTCCACACCGTCGGGCCGTGGCGCCGACGAACGTACCTCACCATTGAGATCCAGCAACATCAGCGCCGGCGATGTAACGTCGCGCCCACATAGACGTCCATATAATAGTTTGGGGGCCTTGGAAGAAGGTGTGAATGAATTGCAGGTCTGGGTGTTTCCCTCCTCGTAGAGGAGGGGTGGCTGCGCCAACAAAGAAAAAGTTCCCGTTCCGCTACGGGCGCAGACGGGGTGGTCGCTCACAAGTCAGGTGGTGGAATGCGTTTTGAAACACGGGTGTATGAGCGACCACCCCGAAGCTGTGAATAAATTGAAGAACCCAGCGATTCCCCTCCTAAGTTAGGAGGGGTGGCTGCGCGACCAAGAAAATGCCGCGAAGCAACCGAAGCTTGGCGCAGACGGGGTGGTTTCCCAGCAAAACCCTTTCAAGCAGGAACTTTGGAACCACCCCGCCTGCTCGGCCTTTTTTTTGAACTTGATGGCCTCGCAGGCACCCCTCCTAACTTAGGAGGGGAGTTCAAACGCTCTCCTGCCGATTGGTTCACACCTTCGGGGTGGTCGCTCACGCACCATGTTTCAAAACGCATTCCCCACCGTAACTTGTGAGCGATCACCCCGGCCGTGCCATTGTGGAACGGGTCCTTTTTCTTGATGGCACGTCCACCCCTCCTTCATAAGGAGGGGAATGCGGTGACCCTTCCCCGTGTCTTTATGGTAGGTTTTATTAATGGTAACTCTTTCCGTCGTTATGCCGGTTTTCAATGAGGAGAAGACGGTCGGCACCGTGATCCCGCGGATACTCAGCGACGTTCCCTACGACCTCGAACTGATCGTCGTCGATGATGGTTCCACGGACGGAACTGCGGCAATCACGGACGCGTTCACCTCGCAGGACTCGCGCGTACAAGTCGTCCATCAAAGCAATGCGGGAAAGGCCGGTGCGCTCAAACGCGGCTTTGAGCGGAGCCGCGGCGAGGTTGTCATCATCCAGGACGGTGATCTCGAGTACGATCCAGCCGAGATCACGCACGTCGTGGAGCCCATCCTGCAAGGCAGGGCCGACGTCACTTATGGCTCCCGCTTCATGGTGCGCCGGGCGGCGCGCGTCCTGTACTTCTACCACTACCTGGCGAATCGCTTTTTGACGATGCTGTCAAACATCCTGACGAATCTGAATATGACGGATATCGAAACAGGCTACAAAGCGTTTCGCGGCGATATTATCCGGAACATGATCATCGTATCGAAGGGGTTTGGCATTGAGATCGAGATCACCGCGAAAGTGGCAAAGCTCGATGATGCCATTATTTACGAAGTACCGATCAGCTACTACGGAAGAACGTACGAAGAAGGTAAGAAAATCGGCTTCTGGGATGGTGTCTTTGCGCTCTGGTACATTCTCCGATTCAATTTGTTTTGTGGTCTGAACCGGTCGTTTCGCGTGATTCCCAAACCGCATGCCATCGCCCACGACTTCTCCAAACGATCCGCACACTAGCTCGGACTACGCCGGCCGGGAGCTCGAATCCATGGCCTTTGCGGTGAACTATCACCGCTGGATTCTCGAGCGTCTTGCGCCCTTTCTCGGAAAGCGCATTATCGAAGTCGGAGCCGGCGTCGGCTCGTTTTCCGAGTTGCTTCTTGAAACCCGGCCTGAATCACTGACGTCGCTCGAGCCTTCTCCGAATATGTTTGCCGTTCTCATTCAGCGTCTCGCCGCTCAGGACAAAGCTGGAGTTTCGCTGGCGAAGAATTGCATTTTGGCTGAAGCGAAGTTTTCAACCCCACCGGACTCGATCGTCTACGTTAACGTTCTCGAGCATATCGAGGATGATCAGGCAGAACTGCGGACGGCTCACTCGCTGTTGGTGTCCGGCGGCCGGGTGCTTATCTTTGTTCCGGCCAACCGATGGCTCATGGGAAGCATGGACCGGCAGCTTGGACATTTTCGACGCTACGCGATGGACGAACTCACTTCGAAATGCCGCTCGGCGGGGTTTATCATCCGTCTGGCTTCGTACTTTGATGTGGCCGGCATCCTGCCATGGTGGTTGATGTACTGTGTTTTGAAGTCGGCACGGATGGACCCGAGGGCCGTGCGGCTGTATGACCGTTGGGTCGTTCCGATCGCCCGCGTGGCCGAGAATGCCGTGCGCCCGCCCCTGGGAAAGAACATTGTTGTTGTGGGGGAGAAGTGATGAAGAAAATGACAAGTGACAATTGACTATTGACCATTGATAAAGCTTTATCAATGGTCAATAGTCAATTGTCACTTGTCATTTTCTTAACATGAGGGACAATGGCCAGTGAGTTGATCGACATATCGCTGCCGGTATCATCGGCGTCAGTCGTTTGGCCCTCCGCTCCGAAGCCGCAGGTCACGCGCCGTCTGTCCATGGATCGCGGAGATGCGGTAAACGACAGTGACCTGTTCATGAACGTCCATACAGGAACACATATCGATGCCCCCGTCCACCATTTGAATCGGAAAGGCGGAGCCGACTCGGTTCCTCTGGAAGCGATGATCGGCGAGGCATGGGTCATCGACGTATCCAAGTTCAAGTCCGTCGACGTCGAAGCGCTGGAACGGGCCTGGCCCGCCAGACCGGTAAGCCGCGTTCTCTTGAAGACCCGGAACTCCGAGTTGTGGGACCGGGGCCACGCGGAATTCGTCACGGATTACGCCGCGTTAACGGAAAACACCGGCGAATGGTTGATTGCGCGCGGCATCCGGCTCGTTGGGATCGACTATCTTTCGATCCAACGATTCTCGGACCCACCGACAATTCATCGAGTATTGTTGGCAGCAGGTGTCGTTGTGCTCGAGGGGCTGAATCTTTCGGACGTTGCGCCCGGACGATACGAGCTTTTCTGTCTGCCTCTCAAGCTCGTGGACGCTGACGGCGCGCCTGCGCGAGCCGCTCTGCGGCGTTTGTCATGACAGGCAAGCGAGTTCTCGTTACAGGAGCCGGCGGCTTTATTGGAAGCCACTTGACCGAGAAGCTCGTCGAGCTCGGCGCGCGCACTCGAGCCCTGGTGCATTATCGTTCGAATGGCTCGTGGGGATGGCTCGACCATTCTTCTCGAAAGTCAAACATAGAAGTCATTGCCGGGGACATTCGCGATCGAGATTGTGTCCACAAGGCTGTGCGCGACGTCGACGTGGTTTTTCACCTGGCGGCTCTGATCGGGATTCCTTACTCCTATTACGCGCCTGCTTCCTATATTGAGACCAATATCCACGGGACCTTGAACGTCCTCCAGGCAGCCAGGGAATTGAATGTCGAACGGGTGGTCCATACCTCCACCAGTGAGGTATACGGCACGGCTATGCGCGTTCCCATCGACGAACAACATCCGCTTCAGGGACAGTCTCCATATTCGGCGAGCAAGATCGGAGCGGATAAACTGGCCGAGTCGTTCTTCCTTTCGTTCGCGTTGCCGGTTGTCACGATTCGGCCGTTCAATGCCTTCGGCCCTCGCCAGTCCGCGCGAGCGGTGATCCCGACGATCATTTCGCAGTGCCTTCAGGGCGACGTGCTGAAACTCGGAAGTCTGAATCCGACGCGGGACTTCAATTACGTCGGAAATACGGTGGATGGATTCATTCGTGGCGCGAAATCGAAGGACGCCGTCGGTCAGACAATAAACCTGGGATCAGGAAACGAGGTCAGCATCGGTGACGTCGCGCAAAAGGTGATCAGGATCCTCGGAAAAGCTGTCGAAATCCGGCACGAGGAAGAAAGAGTCCGCCCGCAGAACAGCGAGGTCGAAAGATTGATCGCGGACAATTCGAAAGCCAGCTCCCTTCTCGGCTGGAAACCCGCAGTGTCCCTGGACGACGGTTTGCGCCGAACGATCGATTGGATTCAGGAACATCTGGAGGAATACCGTCCCGGCTACGCGGTTTGACATTGCCTTGTTATCAATAAAGGGTTCGAATATCCTCGTAACGAAACTGTAGCGGCGCTATAGAAGGTTTGAAAGAAATTGCAGGGAAGGGTGTTCCCCTCCTCGGAGAGGAGGGGTGGCTGCGCCATCAAGAAAATGCTGCGAAGCCTCCTTATGAAGGCGCAGACGGGGTGGTCAGTCCCGGATAACGTGACAACGTGAACATTTACCATAATGACCACCCCGTCTGCGCCGCTTCGGAGGCTTCGCGCCTTTTTCTTAATGGCGCAGCCACCCCTCCTGTTCCAGGAGGGGAACACCCTGTCCTGGCAATTCTTCACACCTTCATAGACCGCCGCTACAGTGAGGGAGTGCATATGAGAAACACGATCCGGCGGGTTTTCGGTTGTCTGGCGGTTTTGGCTATCACGCTGGCCTTCGCGTCTTTGGGAGCGGCGGGAGCGGCTGAATCTGCAACTGTACTTGTCACCGATTCCGCTACTGGTGTCAAGCATCTCCCCGGTTTTACGGTTGATGTTATTGCAACGGGACTGCCGGAAGTCGGAGACCTGACTATGGTGAAACAGATTGCCGCTGTATTGCGGGTGCTCAGGCTAACCGGTTCCCTCAGGCCTCACGCAGGCAAAAGGCCGATCAAAGGCGAGGATGTCATTGTCCTTAAACGATAAGGCAGAGGCCGTTTTGGGGCGTGTCGTAGCTCTTTCCCCTCCGCGCTGACCTCTGTTAAACTGAAGCCGAATCTCGGACAGAACGAACGAAGGAGTAGTCTATGTCTGGCCATTCCAAGTGGCACAGTATCAAACACAAAAAAGGTGCCCTCGACGCCAAGCGTGGCCGCATGTTCACCAAGCTCATCAAGGAAATCACGATAGCGGCGCGCATTGGTGGTGGCGACCAGGAAGGAAATCCGCGGCTGCGCAAAGCCGTGCTGGACGCTAAAGGCCTCAACATGCCGGCGGACAACATCAAGCGAGCCATCCAGAAAGGTACCGGGGAACTCGAAGGCGGCCAGCTCGAAGAAATCATGTATGAAGGTTACGGTCCGGGCGGTGTGGCCATGCTGGTGGAAGTCGTTACGGACAACCGCAACCGAACGGTCAGCGAAATCCGCCATGTCTTCTCGAAGAACGCCGGAAACATGGGTGAATCGGGTTCGGTCGCCTGGATGTTTCACAAGAAAGGTTATATCGGTATCGAAAAGTCGAAGGCCGACGAAGAAACGTTGATGACGCTGGCCATCGATGCCGGCGCCGATGATTTTCAGAGCGACGAATCGAGCTACGAAATTTACACTTCGCCGGAAGCGTTCGAAAGTGTACTGAACGCCGTGAAAAGCAAAGGCATCGAAACGATGGCCGCAGAAGTTTCGATGATTCCCCAGACTTACGTGAAGCTCGAGGGTAAGAATGCCCAGCAAGCGGTAAAGCTCATGGAAGCTCTCGACGATCACGACGACGTGCAGCACGTTTACGCGAATTTCGATATCGCAGAGTCCGAGCTGGCCGAAGCGGTTTCCTGACTTTCATGCGGATCCTCGGCGTCGATTGCGGATCCCGAATCACCGGTTACGGCGTCATCGATAGCAATGGCGCAGAATGTTGCTTTGTCCGCTGCGGCGCGATCCGGCCGAGGCCATCCGATCCCTTCGTCAATCGTTTGAAGCTGATTCACAACAGCATCGTCGAAGTCATTCGCGAGCTGCAGCCCGAAGCTGCGGCTTTTGAAAGCCTCTTCTATTCCAGCAACGTACAAAGCGCTCTGAAACTGGGGCATGTGCGAGGCGTGTCCATGTTTGCAGCGGCTGAAGAAAATCTTCCGGTCTTCGAATATTCGCCCCTGGAGGTGAAGAGTGCCGTTACCGGCTACGGCCGCGCAGAAAAACTACAGGTACAGCAGATGGTTCGAGTTCTGCTCCGCCTCGAAACGGCGCCGGAACCGTACGATGCGTCCGACGCCCTGGCCGTCGCCATCTGTCACGCTCATACAAACCGATACAACAAAACGGTCGCAGCACACCTATGATTTCTTTCGCAATCCTTGTTTCATTTCTGACATTGGCCGACTTTTCGAACTTTACCTACTGCCGCGAGAATTCCCGGGGGCTGTACGAACTCCAGTGCGTTCAGCTCGATGCCAACGCCAAAGGAGAAGTAAAGTTCAAGCGCCGGGAAGCCGAAACAGTGAATGTGCCGATCCAGCTTTCCCAGCCGGCCCGGGATCGATTTCTCGCCGTGCTGGCAGCAACCAATTATCTGGACCAGGGGGAAACCTACGAGTCCAACCGGAAGGTTGCCGATCTTGGCCGCAAGCGCTTGACGCTCGAGATGCCGTCCGGGAAGCGCGAAGCCTCGTTCAATTTCTCGGACCGCAGGGAAGTCATGGAACTGGCTGCTTTCTTTGAAAACCTGATCAATCAGGAGACGCTCGGCTTTGATGTGGACAATGCCATCCAGTTCGACCGGTTGAGCATTCCAAAGCGCCTGGATCAGATCGAAAACGAGCTTCGAGCGAATCGCATCGCCGATCCCGAGCGGCTTATACCCTTGCTGGATAAGATCGAGGCGGACCAGCGGGTCGTGAATTACGCCCGAACACGGGCGGGTAAGATCAAGAAAGATATTCAGACGCGAAAGAAGCAGTCTGAATGAATTGGCAGGACCGCGTATTCCCCTCCTGATGCAGGAGGGGTGGCTGCGTCAGTAAGAAAAGAATCCGTTCCGAGATGGCGCAGACGGGGTGGTCGCTCACAAGTCACGTTGCGGAATGCGTTTTGAAACACGGTGTGTGAGCGACCACCCCGTCTGCGCCTTCAAAGGGAAGCTTCGCAGCATTTTCTTGATGGCGCAGCCACCCCTCCTCTCTGAGGAGGGGAATACGCTCTTGCCAAAATGGAGTTCGTTATGAAGGTTTTAGGAATAATTGGATTTGTGATCCTCTTCGCAGCCGCCGCGAGCGCACAGTCGAACGCAAGGCTGACCGCTGGAATAGGAACGATCGAGGTCCAGCGAGGCGGGGTCTGGCTGCAGCTTGGGCCCGGCGAGGCGATCAATTCCGGCGAGCGAGTTCGCACCGCGGGTGCATCATCGGCATCGCTGGAACTGGGTCCCGGAAGGGTCATTACGCTGGCGGAGCGCACTGAAATCGAGATTGGTCCGTCGAACGGCGTACTCGCAGTCCGGCTCAAGACCGGGAGAATCCGAGTGATGTCAGCCGATGATATTCAGGTGTCCGCAAAAGACACGACACTGCGGGCCGCAGAAAAACCGCTCGACGTGGAGCTGGGCTATCAGGCAGACCAATTGAACCTGACCGTCATTACAGGAGCGGTTAATAATGGCGCGATCCTCATCCGAGGAATCGCGGATTCGAACACACGGACCTTCGTAGCCGATTCAAGGCGGGCGGGTTCGTCAGCAGGCTATTCAAGCGCCCAGACGGGACCAAATTCCTTCTACATTTCTCCCTACGTTTGTGGCAATACCGGCGCGGCCCCAACCACCCCCGCGCCGAGGTAATCAGCTAACCACCATTCCTGCATATCCGACGACGTGGTCGAAATCCATCGACACGTCGCCGGACGTGGCATACTTCACCAGCTCCGCCTTCGAGGCGCCCAGCATCTTCGCAGCAACCAGCATCGCCACCGTCGGGCCATATCCGCACATCGAGATGTTCTCCCGCCGCACGACGTCGTAGAGTCCCCGTGGATCCATCGCCAGCACCTGATCGATCGCCTTTCGATCCTTGACGCGGGTAACGGCATCGGACTCGTAGTGATTCATATCGCTGGAAGCAATGATGAGCGCCGTCTGATCGATCTTACGGAGGACCTCTCCGATAGCGCGGCCCAGCTCTTCAAGCCGTTGCCAGTCTGCGGTGCCGACGGTGATCGGGGCAAACGTCGCGGACGGTCCCGCCACGTGTTGCATGAACGGCAACTGCACTTCGAGCGCATGTTCGTACCGATGCGCCTCGACGTCATCCGTCAGATAAGGATCCGCTGCCATCAGGTTCTCGCACAGTTCCTGATCAATCTGCATGTCACCCAGCGGCGTTTGCCATGCGCCGGATCGCATGATGGAAAGCGGAGTCCCAAAGCCGGTGTGATTCGGGCAAAGGACTACATTGCGGGAAGGCACCTGGATACGCGAATAAACGGCGCCGGCGACGTGCCCGGAATACATATAGCCGGCATGAGGAGCGACAACTCCGATGACCTGTGTGCGCTGCTCTGCCGGCTGAACATAGCTCTGGATCTCTTTTAGCAGCTCATCGGGATTTGCTGGATAGAAACGTCCTGCAACCGCGGGCTGGCGAATCATATGGATTTGGGGGTGAAAGATGGGATCGTCGCCGCGAATGACGCCAATTACGCGAACGGCGCGTCAACGGATTTTTAATGCGCCGTTCGCGTAATTGGCGTCATTCGCGGCGACGATCCCATCTTTCTAGCTCTTCGGCGCGTAATACCCTTTCTTGTGCCGCACCTTCAGCTTATCCGGTTTTCCATCCTTGTTCACGTCGAGATCCGGAACTTCCACACGCAGCTTGTGCAGCTTGCCATCGGTCTTCCGAACCTTCGGAATGAATCCGAGGCTGTATTGGTATCGGAGGTTCGCGCCCACCTGTTCGTAGATGCTTGGGTATTCGCCCACAAATCGGGGCAGGAACACCTTGCCGCCGGTGGCTTCGGCCATGGATCGCATCACGTTGTCGGCCTGCAGGAATGTGATCTGGTCTTCCGGACGCAACCTGCTTTCGAAATAGAGCCGTGCCAGCTGTCCCATTCCGACGGCGTAAATCACCGTATCGGAAGTCTCGGCCTTACGAAGAGCTTCGCCGTACGTGTGCTTGCTGATGGTATCGAGACCCGTGGCCAGCAGGAAGATCGCCTTCTTTCCATCGACCTTCTCCAGGCGGGTAAGGGTGTCATAGACGGCATCGTACAGCGACGTTTCGCGATACGCCGGGATCTGCATCCGGCGCAATCCGTTGTACAGCTCGCTCTTGTTCTTCGTAAAGTCCGTGAGGATTTCAGGTCGAATGTCGAAGGCGACCAGGGCCGCCCAGTCATCCGCTCTCAGGCTGTTGATAAATCCGGCGGCAGGTCCAACAACGTCGTCAAAGTAATAGCCGAACGTATCGCTGAATTCAGCGAGAATGACGACAGTCAGAGGCGCTTCAGACGGGCTGAAATTCGTAACGGTCTGTTCGACATTATCGTCGAAGACCTTGAAGTGCTGCTTCTCCATTCCGCCGATGGGATTGCCGTCTTTATCCGTGACCACGACATCGAAGGTCACCAGATCGACGTCGATCGAAAGCGTCGTCGGCGGACCCTGTTTGTCGTTACTGCCCCCCTTTAGCTGAGGCGCGTTCTTATCGTCAGCCCCGGCAGGCAGCGGCACCTTGTTTCCTATATCTTTCT
>QHXD01000766.1 GCA_003223895.1 Acidobacteriota bacterium | reverse complement strand
ATGACATCTTTCGTAATCCCCCGTTCCACTGTAAGGGACCATTCCTGGAGTGTCGGCGTTTTCATCACGGGATCCACGCCTCCAGCGACGAAGATCGAACAGTCGGGCGGCCGCAACGACGACTGAGCATTGCAACTGGCCGGGAGTGGTGTGCCAAACGGGATCGGAATAATAGAAAGCAGCGGCGACCCCGTGACGGTCAGGCGCGAGTTGAACGGTGCATTGGCATTCATCCGGTGACCGAGATTATCCTGCAGATCGTGATGAATTCCGAAACCAGCCCGCACTGCCCAGCGTCCGTTGCCCGTCGGATCCCAGGCCAAGCCGACGCGCGGCTGCCAGAGGGCTTTGGCGTTGTTTTCAAGGAAGGCCGAGGAGCCTATTCTCGGGTCGGTTTGGATGACGTCGTTGGGATATACGTAATTGGCGGCGTGCCCATGCGCCTCATTCCACCCGTTCGTCATCTCATCCCTCAATCCCAGGCGTAGTGTGAGACGCGGGTTAAGCTTGAATTCATCCTGCACATACCACGCCGCTTCGGTGGAGCGGAAATACAGCGGCTGCGGGTTGGTGTTCGCAATAAACTGCGTCGGCTGGTCCTGGAGAAATGCCAGCAATGTGGGATACGAGACGCTTCCAGCCGTCGCCTGAGGTACTCCATATATGTTTTGCTGTATTCGCTGAACCCACACGCCTGCGCTCAATGAGTGATTGCCTTTAGTGATGCGCACGTCATCGGACCAGGTGAAGTAATTTCTGGTGTCCCGATTGGGGCTGTTGCCGTTCGCGGTCGCGAAGGCAGCCGCCACCACCGTAATCGCCGAGCCTCCAATAGTGATCGAGCCAGGATTGGTTCCGGTGAGAAATACCAGGTTGGATGGGATCGGAGTCGCCGGAGCCACAACCTGAGTTCCCCGCGCGCGCGAGAATCCCGCGGTTGCGGTATTCACGACGTTGGACGAAAAAATGTGCGTTTCCTGCAAGCCGATTAAGTTGGCGCGCTGGCGAGAGAGTTCGACAAAAACCGGATCCAGGGACGGAGATGTCCTGGCCCCATCGTCACCATTGTAGTTGACGTAGAAGGAATCCTTGCTGGAATGCGTGTAGTCAAAGCGCAACAGGCCAAAATCCTCCCGAACCTTGCGCCTGGGATTACTGATGGCATAGGCGCTTCCGGTCGGCAAGCCGTTTACCAATATTTCCGGACCATTTGGTGCAGGCCAGAAATAATTGGCGTATGGCAGCATGCGTGGCTCGAGATTCGTGACCGGAACGTATACGCCGGCAGCGTTCGGAAGAAAACCCTGCCGGGCCCGCGCGCTGGGCACAATCGCCGTACTGGGCACGCCCCACCGCTCCCGGAATCCTTCATAGTTTCCGAACAGGAATGCCTTGTCCTTCTTCAGCGGACCTCCCAGCGCTCCTCCGAATTGATTCCGCTTGAACGGACCCTTGGCGTCCTCGAAGAAGTTCCGGGCGTCCAAAGCGCTGTTACGGATGTACTCAAACAGGTCGCCATGCCACTGGTTCGTCCCCGAAGACGACACAACCGTCACCTGCCCGCCGGCCCGTTTTCCATACTCGGCGCCATAGCTGTGCTGCAGGACGTTGTATTCCCGCACCGCTTCCACTCCGAGCAACTGCCCGCTGGATCCGGACGGCGTGATGTAGGTGCCGGCGCCGTTGGTGCCGACGTAGTCAACGCCGTTCATTAGAAATCTGTTGGTTTCCGGGCGCTTGCCAGCAACAGAGAAGGCCGTCCAGCCGTTGTTGCTGATATTCGAGCGGTTATCGACCGTGCCCACGTTGAGCGTCAAGAGCTGATCAAAGCTGCGCCCGTTCAGCGGCAGGTCCTTTATCTGTGACTCGTTGATCAATCCTGAAGTCGAGCTCAGCGTTGTGTTCACGATGGGAGCTTCGTCCGTTACCGTGACTAACTCTGCGGCGGCTCCTACTTCCAGCGTTAGATTCACCACCGCTTCCTGACCGACGTTGAGATTGATCCCGCGCCGCACCTGCTGCCTGAAGCCCGGCAGGTCCACAGTGAGTTCGTATGGGCCTACGGGAAGAGACGGCATTTTGTAGTCGCCGCTCTCGTTGGTCCCACCTGTGCGCGTCAGTCCGCTCTCGATGTGCCTGGCGGTAACAGTCGCTCCCGGCAGCACGGCTCCGGTGGCATCCCGCACCACACCCGAGATGATTGCCGTGGAGCCTTGCGCAAACACCAGGCAACTGCCCACCAGTAAATGCAGATTTACCCTCGTCGTCATCCCACCCTCCTCTTTGAACGCTACTCATTCAGCCGGGACCGTGGTCCAGGCATTGTAAAAATTGTCATCGCTCCGCTCGGGCGACGACATTAAGAAGCCTATTAAGAAGAATCCCGCTCCAAAAAAATGCCATCGGTGATGATTCGCGGAACTTACTTCCGTTTTTCCGAGGTTGTCAAGAAATCTGTCGAGCTAGACTCTTGTCATGACTTTCACCAGGCGCCTGCGCGAGGGAGTTCGTCGCGGAGAAATCACCTGCAGCGTCCGGATATGGATGCGTCCCCACGTCAAAGTCGGTGGAAGGTACCGTATGGACGAGGGCGAGATCGAAGTGGATTCGATCGAACCGATCGGTTTCCCGGATATCACTCCGGAGCTGGCGCGCGAATCCGGTTTCCTCGGCGTCCTCGATCTCCTGAAGGTCGCGAAACACGGTAAGGGCGAGAACATCTATCTGGTCCGGTTCCACTACGTGCCTCCAAAAGCGAAGGCTCGACGTGGACCCTAATACTCGAGATTTACGGCGAGCTGGATTTGGCGGGCGTTGACACCCTGAACAGGCCGGCCAAACCCGGCCTGTGGGACAGCGCCCGCGCCGAAAAAGGGATTAATTGCGGAAGCGCTGACACGGTTGAAGAGGTTAAAGGCCTGTGCGATTACGTCGAGGTGACGATGTTCGCCAAGTCCAATAGTCTTGATTACGCCCAGGTCCACATTTGCCGTTTGCTGAGCGTGTAAGGAATTGCGTCCGAAACCCAGCGGCCGTACGGAGAGTGGGAAAGCATGGCTGAGGTTCGAATCGAGGCCGACGAGTGGATTGATTGGACGCCCGGTTCCTACAGTAATAATCGGCGCCAGTCTGATTTCTCCAGGAATGGGCAAATCCCAAAGAGCGTTAAGAGCAAATCTCTGCTGTTGATGCTGGCTTGAAACGGCGCGTTCGGCATGGAGGTCGAAAGGGTTCTGCGGCTGTTCGTCGAAATCCGAGGCGTCGTCGAGAGTCTTCGAGAACGTGTAGCTCGCGATGAACCCGAGCTTTTCAGTCATTCGCC
>QHXD01000765.1 GCA_003223895.1 Acidobacteriota bacterium | reverse complement strand
GAGCATCTCCGGCTTCAGACCCGAAACCGGAGCACACGCGCCGGCAGCGTCAGGGAAAAGGCCCTGGCGAGCACAGGTGCCCGGCACAATCGAGGCGCTCGAACGCGATAACCGCTCCTGGTACCCTTCATACGTCCCGAACAGGAACATCTTGTCCTTCTTGATCGGGCCTCCCAGGGCTCCGCCAAATTGATTGCGTTTGAACGGAGGCGCGCCGGTGGTTTGATCGAAGAAGTTGCGGGCGTCGAACACGCTGTTGCGCAGATATTCGAACACGGATCCGTGCAATTGGTTGGTCCCCGAGGTCGTCACGATGCTGATCTGACCTCCGGCCCGTTTTCCATACTCGGCGCTGTAGGTGTCCGTGAGAACGTTGAACTCCCGCACCGCTTCCACGCCCAGCATTTGCCGGCTGGCTCCTTCCGGCGTGATGTACTGGCCGTTCGCGTTCCCGCCAACCCAATCGATTCCGTTGATGATGAACCGGTTGGTTTCCGGCCGCTTCCCCGCCACCGAGAACATGTTCCAGTTGCCGCTGTCGAGCGTATTCGAAGTGGCATTGGAAACGCCGACGTTGAGTGTTATGAGTTGATCGAAGCTTCGGCCGTTCAGGGGCAAGTCCTTCACCTGCTGCTCGGTGATTACTCCCGAGGTGGAACTCGTCGTTGTGTTCACGAGCGGAGCTTCCTCCGTCACCGTGACTTGCTCGCCGATGGCTCCGACTTCCAGCGTCAGATCCACCACCGCTTCCTGACCGACAACCAGATTGATCCCGCTGCGCACTTGTTGTTTGAAGCCCGGCATGGTTGTGGTGATTTCATAAGCGCCCACCGGAAGCAACGGCACGTTGTAGCCGCCGCGCTCGCCGCTCACGACGGTACGGGTCAGGCCACTCTCGGTATGCTTGATGGTGATACTCACTCCCGGCACCAGCGCCCCCGAGGCATCCTTCACTACGCCCAGGATCGTCGCCGTGGAAGTCTGAGCAAAAAGCAGGCAGGTTGGCAATGCGATCAATACAACAATCGCTGTTACGAATCTTACAAACGAACGCACACTGCTACCCATTTTCCTTACCATATTCCCCTCCTTTCGAATCCGCTCTATCTCCGAAAACAAATATGGCAGGCGTCTAGGCCTTTGGTCCCGGGCTCTTCCTGAGCCGGTCTACTGTTTTGTAAAAACGCGGGGCGCCGACTGTAATCTCAGGAAACGTTATGTCCGCTAAAATTTTTGATTAACCAATGGCTACGACCGTTTGATGGGTTTGTCAAGAAATATCGCCGGTTCTCCAGGGTTCCGCTGCCCGGCGGCTCATTGCCAAGGTCCTGGAGGCCATCCGGACCAACATGATGAATATCGAACCTCGACAGCTTGACATGTTGGGAAAAACTCGCATAGCGTCTCTATCACAAGAACGCCAAATTCGTTGCTGAATTTCCTCCTGCACCTGCGGACTTGGGCGGATTAGACACGGCATTTTTACTATCGGCAGTACGACGGGACTAATAGGTTTCGGGGAGTCTTTAGCTCCAGCGCTGGAAGACCTCGTAGCGTTTCAGCTGGCAGACGCAATCGACGCTGCGAGCGGGGTTCCGACGAAATCAATGTCGCATCTCAAAACTAAAAAGGAGTGAGTTATGGTTTGCAGGAGCGAGAGAAATTCCATCGGGTTGCCAATAAGACTAGCAGGAATTCTGGCAGTGATCGCGCTGACAAGCGGGCTGGTGTTTGGGCAAGAATTCTCGGCGACCATGTCCGGCGTCGTGCACGACGCCGGTGGTGGGGTGGTGCCGGGAGTGAGTGTTACGGCTAAGCATACCGATAGCGGGCTAACGCGCACGGTAATCACCAACGAGACCGGCAGCTATCGTATGCCAGCGCTTCCGGTCGGCGAATATGAAGTGACCGCAGGATTATCCGGCTTCAAGCAGCAGGTGCGGCGCGGCATCAATCTGGTTGTGACTCAGGAAGCAGTGGTGAATTTCACGCTGGAGGTCGGAGACCTCAAAGAGAACGTAACGGTGACCGAGGACGCCCCGCTCGTGAACACGACGCTAAGCTCCACCTCGGGCCTGGTCACCCGAGACCAAATCAAGGATCTGCCGTTGAACGGGCGGAGTTTCCTGGAGCTGATGACGCTCAACGCGGGCGTTATTGCCAACCGATCGAATACCACCGACAATAACGTGCCCTCGTTCTCGATCGCGGGCAAGCGGCCCGACAGCAATCGGTTTACGATGAATGGAATGGACTACGTCGGGAACAACGCGGGCGGAACCTACACCGCGCCCCAGGGCATAAGCGGATTTTTGCTCGGCGTAGACGCCGTGCGGGAATTCAACGTTCTCGGGCACACCTATGGTGCCGAATATGGAAAACGTGCCGGGGCACAGGTGACCATCGTGACGACGTCGGGGACGAACCAGTGGCGTGGATCCGTCTTCGAGTATCTGCGCAACAACGCTTTGGATACCCGGAACTTCTTCGACGTCGCCAATGATCCAAACCCGACCAAGGTACCACCGTTCCAGAGGAACCAGTTTGGCGGAGCCGTGGGATGGCCGATCCGCAAGGACAAGATGTTCTTTTTCGGAAACTACGAAGGATTTCGAGAGCGGTTGGCAGTGAGCCAATACGGTTATGTGCCCAGCCGGCAGGCGCGGCAGGGTCT
>QHXD01000764.1 GCA_003223895.1 Acidobacteriota bacterium | reverse complement strand
AACCATAGCCCGAGACGTAGCTGAGGATCGAGCCGGCGACCGTTGCTGCGAACATCAGAACTGCCGAGATCATCAGCGCATGCACGTCGCGCCGCAGCAGCGCGTTGTCAACGAGGTACTTTGATAGATACGGCTGCACCAGTCCCAAAGCGCTGCCCGCCAGCCCGATCACAATCATCAGACCGAGCTGACAGGCATACGGCCGCACGAATACCTTCATGCGGAGGAAGTCGCGCCAGTTCTGCTCCTTCATCGCTGCGCGTTCTTTACCGGTTCCGGCAGCGTGACCAGATTGGTCGTGGTGTCCTTATTCAGGTAAATCAACTTCCGCGATTCGAGAGTTGACGCGTCCCACACTTCCAGCGTGGATCCTGCGCCATAGAGGTACAGCTTTTTACCGTCACCACCCACAGCGAATCGGAACGTCGGGCGCGCATCGAATTCTTTCTTCATGATGATCTTGTGATTCTCGATGTCCCAAACTCACCATTCGGTCAGCCGATTTGCTCCTGTACTAATTTTGGGGACGACCGAGTATCCGCGCTTGCGATCCGGAGAGAGTTGAAAACCGGTCATCGGGAGCAGTGGACCGATGGGAAAGTAGTCCACTTTCCGCGTCGTGAGATCGATCTTTGCGAGTCCCAGAGTTCCCTTGTGGACAATGGAATCCACTGACGTGAATACGGACGTAACGGTATCCGGCGCGTCGAACGGATCGTCGTTGGCAGCGAGCCGGTATGGAGAAGCGCCCGGGTAGGGCGGTTGCGCAAGCTCTATCTTGTCGATCTGTTTGAAGGTGTCCAGATCGAAGACCAGGACATCCTCCTGGAATACATACAGGCGCTTCCCGTCCGCCGATACTTTGTAGGTGGCATTGAATCCGAAGCCCTGATCCATGTCTTTCGGGAAAGGCCACGCCTTTGCGATCTTCTTTTCCTGCAAGTCGATTGCAACAAACTGCGGCGGATCGATGCGGAATTGATCGATGTCCTTCACGACGTTGCGCATCGTGGTGTAGAGATAACGACCCTTGGGGTCCACCGCGATACCTGAAAAACGTGCGTTGCCTCCGATGTTCACGAGATCCGGAGCATTTGCCTGAATACGCACCCGGTTTCGCGGGTCGGCGAGGCTGAAGCTGCTGACCACTTTCCGTGATTCGAGATCCACTGTCTCCAGCAGCATCTGTGTGGTGAAAATGTGAAGCTTCTTCTTGTCCGCAGACAGCGCCGTCGTGCGGGGAATGCCGCCCAGAGGAACTTCGTCAATGACCTCCTCTTTGGCCTCATCGATCACGAGCAGTTTCTTGTCGAGCGTGCCGACATACATCAATTGATTCGAAGATGGTGTCTGCCCCGCTGCGATGCTGCACACGAAGACGCAGTAAAATACGAGAAAGAGTTTCCTCATAAACAATCTCTCCTCAGTCGTGGTGTGAACGCGGGCTGAAGCCCGCGACTACATTGGGATCAACGTTCGGCTTGAATGTAGTCGCGGGCTTTAGCCCGCGTTCATCCCATTTTCCTTATGGAAATACGATATCGACTTTGCGCCAGTCGTTCGCGGCTGACGCACACTTGTCGGTCCAGTCCGGCGCGTTGTTCAAATGGTCCGGCACTTGTGCGGGCCAGCCACAACCCAGATGGCAGTCAAACAAGTCACGCTCGACAGGCTGGCAGAGACCGGCAGTGCCGCCGGACACGTCCACTTCCCACCCTGGCGTGAAGTTCAATGTGCATCCCATCGGGTAATAGACCTTTCCTTCACCTCCTCTCTGTTGAAGAGCCTGAACATCTCCCGTCGCTGCGATCACGGCCGCTTCTACGCTGCGGGCTTTGCGGTTGATCGGCTTCATTGAATGCATGGAATGGGCCTCCTTATCAGTTTTCGCTAAAACGATCGAGAAACGACGGGTTCCGCAGGCTGATCTCCCCGTAGATGCGAAGGCAGAGATCATTCCAGCCACGGATCCAATCGCAGTAATGCAACGTCGCCGCGGACGTGTCGCCGTAGTGAATGAACGCTTCGTGATAGCAGCCGCCGGCGCAGACCGGCCGCGCCCAGCACGTATGACAGTCGTAGCGCGCTCCAATGTGATGCGTATTGAGAAACTCATCGCGCGCCGCGTGATCGACGCCTCCTTTCTGCACGTGTCCCATCTGTCCCACATCGGAATCGACAAAGCGATGACAGAGATTGATGTCGCCCGCCGTTCCGACGCCCAGCAAACCGAGGCCGGCGCCGCACGGATATGCCTTGCTGATGCCGCTGTGCAGCTCCTTCAACGTGTCATTCACATTCGTGAAACCATGATGGCGTCCGGCGATCGCCCAGTCGCGGTATTCCCAGGCCAGGTCCTCAAATCCTTCCAGGACGTTTCCCATCTTCGTCTCGCCGATCGAATAGAGACGGTTTGGATTGGCGGTGGCCGGCGAGAAACCTACGGCATAGAACCCGATTTCTTTCGTGAGATGTTCGTATATGCGGCGTACATGGGACACGCCTGAACTCAGCGTCTTATGGCGCTCGAGCAGCATCTTGATTCGCGGAACGATGACGTCGTAGCTCCCACGCCCATCGGCGAACACACGCATCTTGTCGTTCAGTTCGCGGTTACCATCGATACTGACGGTGACGCCGACTTTGTGCTCGGCAAGGAAATCGACAACCTGTTCGGTGAGCAGCGTCGCATTCGTCGTCAGACTGAACTCGACGTGCTTGCCGACTTCAGCGCACTTTCGTTTTGCATAGTCCAGGGACGAGCGCAGCATTGGGAAGTTCAGCAGTGTTTCACCGCCAAAGAACGTCACGTGTATCGAAGGCCGATCACCCGATTCCTTGATCAACATGTCGATCGAAGCCTCTGCAACCGACGACGTCATGTACTTCGGCTTGCCCTCTGTCTTGCTGATCTTGTCTTCGCTGTACTCGTAGCAATAGGTGCAGGCCAGGTTGCACTGATTGGTGATATTCAAAACTACCCGTTGAA
>QHXD01000763.1 GCA_003223895.1 Acidobacteriota bacterium | reverse complement strand
CGACGTCGAGTTCAGGCGTGAACAACTCGTCGAGATTGGTGGACAACCGCCTGACCTGGCGCGGCTCCCTCCTGGCTGCCCGTTCGCTCCGCGCTGTCCCGAGCGCCAACCGATCTGCGAGCAAGCGTTCCCGCCCACGGTCACCGTGGAGAACGGTCACCTGGCTTCCTGCTGGGTGGCTCCCACCGTCCCTGTAGGGGGTAGCCCCTTCGGTCAGGTCCCGCGGTCGCTGCCCTCGACGTTGATCTGAAATGCTGCAAGGGATCGGGCTCACGAAATACTACCCCGTCACCGCCGGCTTCACCGTCGGCCGGGTGCGCGGATTCATTAAAGCGGTGGACGGAGTCAGTGTGCAGGTGGCCGAGGGAGAAACACTGGGCATCGTGGGGGAGTCAGGGTCCGGGAAGACCACCCTGGCCAAGCTCTTCCTGCTCCTGGAGCGCCCGACGGCCGGTTCCCTCCTCTTCGGCGGCATGGACATTCGAGCCTTCGGTCGCGACGACCTCGCGCGCTATCGCCGATCGGTGCAGGCGGTGTTTCAAGACCCTTACAGCTCGTTGAATCCACGGATGCGTGTGGAGCACATCGTCGCTGAGCCGCTCCCTCCCGGAAACGGCGCGAGCCGGGCCGCGACGCGGGAGCGTGTCGCGGACGTGCTGCAACTGGTGGGGCTCACGCGCCAGAGCGCCGCGCTCTACCCGCACGAGTTCAGCGGTGGCCAGCGGCAACGCATCGCCATTGCCCGCGCCCTCGTGACGTATCCGAAGTTCATCATCCTGGATGAGCCGGTGTCAGCGCTTGATGTCTCCATCCGGGCGCAGATCCTCAATCTTCTGAAGCGTCTTCAAGAAACGCTGGGCCTGTCGTACATCATGATCTCCCACGACCTGGGGGCCGCTCGCTACCTCGCGACGCGACTGGCCGTGATGTATGCCGGCAAGCTCGTGGAGACCGGGGAGTGCGACGCCGTCTACACAGCGCCGTTGCATCCCTACACGGAAGCGCTGCTGTCGGCAGCCCTTCCTTTACATCCGTCGGCGCGACGGCAGCGTATCGTCCTGACCGGCGAAGTCCCCAATCCCATGAGTCCACCCGCGGGCTGCCGCTTTCATCCCCGCTGTCCGCGAGTCATGCCGCAGTGCCGAACCGAGGAGCCGGAATGGAAGGAGATCAAGCCGGGTCGGTTCACCGCCTGTCACCTGTACTGAAACGAACGCCCAGAGCTCCGGTTTCGATTTCGGGATTCATAATTCGGGGCTCACGGCATCAATGGTGAACGTATGGTGCCGCGCGCCCGGATTGTTCAACACGAACCGAAATTCTTTTGAGACGCCGATGCCGCGCAATAGAAGTCTGACGGCATATTCCCCCGGGGGAATCGAATAGTGAAGATTTTTGCCCGACTGGTCTCCGGCGAAATTCTCAGCCGTATAGGCGTAGGCCGAGCGATCCCCTACGTATTTCAGCACGAGATTTAGTTTGGCGTAGGTGCCGTTAGGCAGGATATCTATCGCTGACTTTGTGTTGACGGGTTCCATGTGGTCTGACGCCGACGTAATCGCCCACAACGCAGTGAAAACGATCGTCCGCCCCTCACTCGCATTCGTGAGCGTCGCTTGGGCGGTAACGTCTCGCGCGACAGACTCGTGACCGGGCGTGATCGGAGAGTTCCTGAACCATATTTGGGCGAAGTAGAACTTTTCGTCGGATTCATGCGGCGACCACTTCGCGCCCTTGATTTCCACTAGCTCGATATTGGGCTTGGCCTCGCTGCGCTCCTTTTGCGCGAAATGTAACTTCACAGCACCGCCGCAAATCAGGACGCCCGCAATAGATAAGATCCATCCCCATGGCCCAGCCGTGCCCATTATGAGGGCGCCGATGCCCACGCCGGCAACCGTTGCGCCGAGGCCGAACATCACTTGAACCCATCCTGACGGCTGCCGCATATTTGTCCGGCTAGAACCAGCCTGCTGCGCGGATCATCCCGCGCGCTCCCGGATTTCTACCGCGCCCACCGTAATCCACCGGTCCTAACCCCCTGTCCGGGTTTGTCAACCGGATAATTGCGTTCGTCCAGGTCTTCTCTTCGGGAGTGTCGGAAAGCTGTCCATCGGCGACCTTCGGGTTCGAGGGCTGTCCATTTTTCTCATCGTTCGCGCGTCTGGTTCGAGAAATGCTTCCATGCTCAGACCTGCGTGTTGGCTCCGGGCAAGCGCCAGCTACGACATCTTCGGACAGGAGAGACAAAGCGATGATGAGACCACGAGGAGGTTGGCGCCCCGTTCTCGCAGTTGCCGGGCTGATAATGCTGCTCGTCCCAGTCGCATACGGCGCACCGATCGGAGCGCTGAAGCAGTTCCGCGTCCCCACTCGCAACAGCAGCCCGCTTCACATCACCCAGGGCTCCGACGGGAACTTCTGGTTCACGGAGGGCTTCGTCAATCCTCCCCAGGGAGTGGGCCCTCACAACGTCGGGCGGATCACGCCGAACGGCGACATCACAGAATTCGCAGTATGCGATTTCTGCTTCCCCAATGACATCGTGCAAGGGCCGAACGGCATCCTCTACTT
>QHXD01000762.1 GCA_003223895.1 Acidobacteriota bacterium | reverse complement strand
GTAGTCGGTGTAGCGCGTGGAGTGCCGCGTGCTGACCATGGCAAAGACGTTCACGTGCGATCTCCACGCGCTCAAACGCGCATTACTTCTTCAGCTCTCCGAAAATCAGCGTGAAGTTGGCGGCGGCTCGACCGACATTGTAATCCTTGAACTTTTCGGGAAGCTTCAGCTCGGCGGCTGCCTGCTCCGGCGTTTTGCCGGCTTTTTGCGCGGCGCGCGCGGCATCCAGGGACATTCGATTGAATTCGGCGTAGTCCTTGAGATCGGCCCACTTCATGATGGTGCTGTGACCCGTGATCACGGTATCCACATTCTTGATACCCGCAACTGTCCTGGCGATGGTCTCCGGATATGCCACACCGCTGCCGCCGTTGTTAGCGTCGATCAACGGCGTTCCCTTGTTGGCGAAAGCATCGCCGGCATGGACGGTGCGCAGGGCTCGAAACACCACCCACGCGTCTCCGTTCGTGTGCGCCGCGCCATAGTAATAAAGATCAATGGCATCTTTTCCACTGAGCACGGTCATCTTGTCTTTGTATGTTTTGTCTGGTAGCCCGTGTTTCTTTGCCGGGTCCTGGAAGGCAGGCATCTTCGCCATGTTAGCGGCGGTGTTTTCCTGCGCAATGATCTCTACGCTGGCAGGGAAGAAGTCGTTGCTGCCGGTGTGGTCGCCGTGGGTGTGGGTGTTGATGATGTGGGTGACCGCTTTGTTGGTGACCGTCTTCACCTGGTCGAGGATCGCCTGGCCGTTGTTGGCGAGTTTCGTGTCCACCAGCACCACACCATTCGCCGTGATGAACACCGCAGTGTTGCCGCCCGCACCGGGGATCATGTAAAGCGTGTCTGCCATTTTCTGGATTGTCCCGATCGGACCGAGGCCTCCGCGTCCTTGTCCCGCGGCTCCTCCCTGGGCGGCCTGTTGGGCGCTGAGCCCGAGACCCATCGCGATCAGGCCGGCGCAGACGATTGTTCCAAGTAAGAGCGATCGTTTCATTAACGTTTCTCCTATCGGTTGAGAGCCTTCTCGATTTTTTCTTTTATTCCCTGCAGAGTGGCTCGCTGTGGACTGTCCGGATTCTTCTTCAGGTAGGTATTGATCTTATCCAAAGCCTCATCGAAGCGAGACTGCCTGGTATACACATTGATCAAGGTCAGATTGGCTTGTTGCAGTCCTTCATCCAACTGCAGGGCGCGGTTGAGCATCGATTCGGCTCGTTCATATGAGGCGATCTTGTACAGCGCCGCGCCAAGATAATTGTGCGCAGGTGCCGATAGCGGATTGCGGTGGATCGATTCCTCGAGGACAGCGACGGCCTTCTGAAATCGGCCGGCCGCTTCTTCCGCCCGGCCCGCGTCACTCTGCATCTCGCCTTCCTGGTAGTAAATCGTGCCGAGATTGATCAGCGGGTCTGCAGCATTGGGATTCAAATCGCGGGCGCGCTCGAATGCCGCCTCCGCCTCTTGATACTTTTGCAATCGGAGATACTGCACGCCCAGGGTGTTCCGGGCTTCATAGAAGTCCGGCGCCAGCTTGAGTGCGCGCTCAAGACGCTCGATGACCTTCGCGGCGTCTCCCCTGGGAGATTCCTTGAGCGCTTTCTCATACTCGTCGACCGCTTTGCCTGGAATCCTGGTTCGCAATTGCTTCAGGTCAACGACAGTGGAGCCGCCCTTCTCTACGGCTTTGAATCTCTCGCGCTCGAGGAAAATGTTGATGTGTCCACCGAGCGAAGCATAAGCCATCCGTTCACGGTACGGTTTGAAACCCTCGATCTCAACAACGACATAAAGATCCTGAGAAGCTCCGACACCTCGATATGTGAATTCTCCGCTGAGGCCGGTGTACGCGTAACCAAGCCGCTGGCCGCCATCGGTTTCGAAGCGGACCTCAATCGTTCGATCGGGGCTGCCGGAAGCATCCAGGACGATTCTTCCTGAGATCGTTACGTCGTCCTGTCTCTGGGCTGGCTGAGGTACCGGTGTCGGCTGTGGTTGTGGATTCGATGGCGCCGGCGCGGGCTGGGGAGCCGGCGGATTCTGTGCACCGCCTTGCTGAGCTTGCACCCACGCGGTCAGCGACAAGAATACCAAACACACCATTAATAGGTTTCGAGCCATTGACTGCTTATAGTTCCAGGATCGTTCAGAAGTCAAGGTTTCGGGAATGAACGCTGGCTAAAGCCCACGACTACATTCGGGCGAACGTTGATCCCAATTTGCGTTGGTGTCCAATGTAGTCGCGGGCTTTAGCCCGCGTTCAGCTCTACTCGCACCGCAAAGCGATGTTCGGATCTACTCGGGAGGCGCGGCGGGCAGGGAAGTAACAGGCGGCCAACGTAACCGCCACCAAAAGCGGAACCGCATAAATGAGCGGGGCCGCCGGATCGACTGGCTTGAAAATTTCGGCGGCGAATGAGCTTAACGCCAGAGTGATAAGGCTTCCGGCCAGAATCCCCGCTGCGCTGAGTCTCAACCCGTGCCTCACAACCATTCGAAGCACGTC
>QHXD01000102.1:26572-34808 GCA_003223895.1 Acidobacteriota bacterium | reverse complement strand
CATAAAGGTTCTCGAATAAGAATCGCGCCCAGGGACGGGTTGGCGCGAAACCATGGACGGGGGGAGTGAAAAAACATGACTAAGAGAGTTCGTACACGTTTGCTGATCATCCTGGGCGTCACCGCCCTGTCGATTGCCCTTTTTGCCGGGTTTCCACCCAGCCGTGCCAAGATGGGGGAAAAGATCAAGCTGGGTCTGGATCTTCGCGGAGGAACACACCTCGTTCTGGAAGTTGTAACGGACGACGCCATCCGCGCCGAAACCGACCAGGCAATTGAGAGCCTGCGGCAGCTTCTGGCGCGGGAGAATATTGTCTTTCGCCAACTGACACGCAGCCAGAACAACGAACTCAAGGCCGTAGGCGTGGACCCCGCCAAGGACACCGATTTCCGCCGAATTCTGAGCGAGCGCATGACCGAATGGGACCTGGTTTCGACCGCCGGCGAGGTACCAAACACGTACACGCTGCGGCTGAAGCCGCAGCAGGACCAGACATTCCGCGAACAGTCCGTCGATCAGGCGATGAATACGATTCGGAATCGAATCGACCAGCTTGGAGTAGGCGAGGTCGTCATCCAGAAACACGGCGGGCCCGGTCAGAACGAGATTCTGGTCCAGCTTCCAGGCATGGATGATCCCGCCCGGGTCAAGAACATCATGCAATCCACTGCTCTGCTTGAATTAAAACTGGTGGAGAGCGGTCCGTTTCCCAATCAGGCCGCGGCGGCGCAGGCGCATGGCGGCGTTATTCCGGCAAATCTTGAAGTCCTGCCTTCGGTCGAGCGCGATCTGCCTTCCTCGCAGGAAGGTTCCTTTTATGTAGTGCAGCGCGTCGCTTCCATTTCAGGACGCGACCTGAAGGGCGCTTATCCTTCGCGGGATCAGAATGGCCGCCCGGCCGTGAGTTTCAATCTTTCTGCGGACGGCGCACAGCGATTCGGCCGTGTGACCGAAGAGAATGTCGGAAAGATGCTTGCTATCGTCCTGGATGGCCGCATTCAATCCGCGCCGCGCATCAATAGCCGGATCACGGACTCCGGAATCATCACGGGTGGCCCCACCGGTTTCGCACCCCAGGCTGCTCAGGATCTCGCACTGGTCCTTCGATCGGGCGCGCTTCCGGCATCAATCAAATATCTCCAGGAGCAAGTGGTTGGACCGTCACTCGGTGCGGACTCGATCCGTGCCGGTCTGCTCGCTGCTGCCGTCGCACTGGTCTCCGTTGTCGTGTTCATGCTCTTTTATTACCGCCTGTCGGGAGTCAATGCGACTGTTGCAATGATCCTGAATCTTCTGATTCTGCTGGGCGCCATGGCGTATTTCGGAGCGACATTAACACTGCCTGGCATTGCCGGCATCATTCTCACCATCGGCGTGGGCATCGACTCGAATGTTCTCATTTTTGAGCGTATTCGCGAAGAACTGCACGCCGGCAAGACGGCGGTTTCGGCAGTGATCACGAGTTTCAGCCGTGTTTTTATAACTCTTGTGGACACCCACCTGGCAGCCCTGATTTCGGCAACATTCCTGTTCCTTTTCGGAACCGGTCCGGTTAAGGGTTTCGCGGTGACCCTGGTGATCGGCTTGATTTCAAACATGTTTACGGCCGTTTTCGTGTCGAGAACCCTGTTTGAGTGGGTGCTCTCTCGAAAAGATCGTGCGGAAGCCATAAGTATTTAGAAACTTGGAACAATCGCAGACACCACGGTGTCTAAAAGGGTAGTTCGAAATGATTGAACTGTTTAGGGGTATTAAGGTTGACTGGCTGGGAAAGAGGAAACTCTTCCTGGTAATTTCAGGTTCGATAATGCTCCTTGGCCTGGTTTCCCTGGTGGTCAAGGGCGGTTTCAGGTACGGCGTCGACTTCCGAGGCGGGACCATCGTTTATGTCAGGTTCCAGCAGAAACCGCCGCTAGATCAGATCCGGGCGGAACTTAAGGATAGCCAGATCCAGGACTTCGGCACGAGCGGTACCGATGTCATGATCGAGTTCCAGGGGGCGAAGGAAGAAGCGGACGCCAGTGCCGGGCGCGAGGCAATTACGGCGGCCCTGAACAAGAACTTCCAGGGCAAGTTTGAAATTCTGAATGCCGAATCGATCGGACCAAAAGTCGGCGCGGATCTCAGACGCCAAGCGGTTTTTGCAACGCTGTATGCACTGGGCGGCATCCTGGTTTACATCGCGTTTCGATTCGAGTGGATTTATGGTGCTGCGGCCGTATTCGCGGTCTTTCACGACACACTTGTAACCCTGGGTTTGTTTTCCCTTTTTAACCGGGAGATCAACCTGACGGTTATTGCGGCTCTGCTGACGCTGGTTGGTTATTCGGTGAATGACACAATCGTCGTTTTTGACCGGGTCCGGGAAAACTTGAAAATTCGCCGCCGGGACGATCTTGAAACGATCATGAACGACAGTATCAACCAGACATTGAGCCGGACGATTCTGACATCTGGTTTGACGTTCCTGACGGTGATGGCGCTGTTCATCTTCGGCGGAGAGATCATCAATCACTTCGCTTTTGCAATGGTCATTGGAATCATCATCGGAACATATTCGTCGATTGCGATTGCTGCGCCCCTGGTTCTGTTCTACGAGAATTTCCGTGGAAAAGCGGTGGCAAAACCCGTGGTGGCAGCGCGTTCCGCACAACCGAAAGTGCCCAGACCGGCGAAGGTAAAGTGACGTTGACATACATGCAGAGCGCTGATATAAGTGGCGATCCTGTTTACAGATGCCTGCCTCAACTGAACAAGTTAAGAACAGACGCGACCGGTAACCGCCACGGCGTTGTCGGGAAGTTTCAGGATTTTTGCACGTTTTGAAAGGGAGGTTACCCTATGTTCGAGGATTCCTTACTTGAGTCCAGCGGAAAGACCAAGAAGGGCGCGACGGTCCTCATATCGACGATCGTCCACGTTGCGCTGATTACGGTCATGATTCTGGTCCCGCTGATCTCGTATTCGGAGCTGCCGCAAAACCGGTTGCTCACGTTCCTGGTCGCTCCACCGCCGCCACCGCCGCCGCCACCGCCGCCACCACAACAAGTGGCGCCGCAGCCGGTGGTGATCAAGCAGGTCCAGATCGATCCGGGCACGATCGTTGCCCCAACAGAAATCCCGAAAGATATTGTTAAAGTCGTCGATGCTGGGCCACCTCCGTCCGCAGTTGGAGTTGTCGGAGGAACGCGTTCAGGCGTGTTGTCCGGCGTCCTCGGAGGAGTCCTGCGAGCGCAGGATGACGCGGCACCACCGCCGCCACCGCCGCCACCGCCGCCGCCTCCACCGCCGCCGCCGCCGCAACGCGTTCGCGTGGGTGGAAACGTCATCGCCGCCAACCTGCTCCAGCAGGTAAAGCCGACGTATCCGCCGCTGGCAAAGCAAGCACGTATTCAAGGTGTCGTTGTTCTGGAAGCTGAAATCAGCAAGGAAGGAACAATCGAAAACCTGAAGGTCATTACCGGCCACCCATTGTTGATTCAGGCAGCTATCGACGCAGTGAAGCAATGGCGCTATAAGCCGACAATGCTGAACAACGAACCGGTGCCTGTGGTTACCACGATTACTGTGAACTTTGCGTTCTCTCAGTGAGAACAACTGAAAATTCGAAATCAAATTTAAGCCTGCTGAGACAGGATTAGGAGGGTTTAGTCTCTATGCTTCTCTACAAGCTCAATGTCCTTGCGATCATGCTCCAGGGCGAAGTCAGCTTCGACTTGCGTTCCATGTGGGCAAACATGGGATGGATGGCCAAAGGCGTCGTCATTCTGCTGGCAATCATGTCCGCCTGGTCCATCGGCGTGATGATCGACCGCTACATTGCCTTCAGCCAGGCCCGAAAACAGTCGCGTGAATTTGCTCCCGCCGTTGCCGGCTGCCTCAAGGAAGGAAAGATTGAGGAAGCCATCAGTGTCGCCGAGCAGAACAAGCGCAGCCACCTGGCAAAGGTTGTGGAGGCCGGTTTGCAGGAATTCCGTGCTCATGCTCTTTCGCATGAACTTGCCGGCGAACAGGTTGAGTCTTCACGCCGTGCGTGCGAACGCGCTGAAGCTATCGTGAATGCCGAACTGAAGCGCGGCCTTTCGGGTCTTGCGACGATCGGTGCAACGGCTCCTTTCGTGGGTCTGTTCGGAACCACCGTCGGCATCATCAACGCATTCCGAGGCATGTCTTCTGAAAAGACCGCCGGTCTGTCGGCCGTCGCAGGCGGAATTTCCGAAGCTCTTGTCACCACCGCTTTCGGTCTTTTCGTGGCCGTCCCTGCCGTGTGGGCTTACAACGCCTTTACGAACAAGGTCGAGGCTTTCGGTATTGAAATGACGAATTCTTCGTCTGAGCTGATTGATTACTTCATCAAGCAGCAGAGTCAGAAAGGGAAGAAGTAACTATGGGAATGGGGTCAGGCGGGGGTAGAGGCGAAGTTACCTCCGACATCAACGTTACGCCAATGGCCGACGTCATGCTCGTTCTGCTGATCATTTTCATGGTTATCACTCCAATGTTGCAGAAGGGCGTCAGCGTCGAACTGGCCAGAACAAGAAACCCGATCGATATGAAAGAAGCCGATCGGGACGACGCGGTGCTCGTCGCCATAACACGCGACGGAAAGTTCTGGCTCGGCAAAGACCGCGTGAACATCGAAGACCTCGCGGCCAAGGTGAATGATCTCCTGTCCACCAGGCTGGACAAGACGGTCTTCCTCAAGAGCGATTTGCGCGCGAAATATGGCGATGTCGTTCAGGTTGTGGACAGCATTCGCAATGCGGGCGTCGATAAGGTTGCGTTGTTGACCGAACGCCTGGACGACCAGGTTCGCAGGTAGGAGGGGGCATCCGATGAAGAAAAAGATTAAGAAAGTATCGGCAAAGGCAGACATCAACGTGACTCCGTTCATTGATATTCTGCTCGTGCTGCTCGTCATCTTCATGACGATCACTCCTCTGACCCCAAAGGGACTGGATGCGGCGGTTCCGCAACCGCCGCCACCAGGCACACCTCCACCGCCACCGGACGAGCTCAACAAGACTATTGTTGTTTCGATCGATAAGGCGGGAACGCTCAAGATCAACCAGAAGGAAGTGGAACTTCGTTACCTGGGTAACGAGCTTCAGGACGTTTTCAAGACTCGTAACGACCGTACCATGTTCGTTCAGGCCGATCCTGACCTGCTCTATAAGGATGTCGTTGAAGTCATCGACGTGGCGAAGGGTGCCGGCGTCGACAAGGTCGGACTGATGACCGAGCAGATATCGGCAGCATCAGGCCGCTAGGGAGGCACAACTTATGACGCGAAAGACTAAATTGATGCTCGCCTTCCTGGCGATCCTCGCCCTGGCACTAACCAGTTGCGCGAAATTGCAGGCCCGCGACAACCTGAACAAGGGAGTACGCGCGTTTACTGACGCTCACTATGAAAATGCGGTCAACTACTTCAAGCAGGCCATGCAACTGGACCCGGACCTGACTGTGGCGGAAGTCTATCTCGGGACGGCATACTCCCAGATGTTCATCCCCAATGCGCAGTCTGAAGAAAACCAGAAGAACGCCGAGATGGCCATCGCGACGTTTCAAAACGTTCTCAGGAAGGATCCAAACAACACCAACGCCATCGCCGGGCTGGCCTACCTGTACCAGAATACCGGTGACCTCCAGAAAGCGCACGATTACTACATGAAGAACGCGGAACTGGATTCAACCAATGCCGTGCCCTTCTATGCTGTAGGCAGCGTGGACTGGATCATGGTGTACAACAAGAACAATCCTCTTCCGGAAGAGGAGCAGGCAAAACTTGTCGAAGAGGGTCTCTTGTATCTGGATAAGGCTCTCGCGAAGAATCCCGAGTACGAAGACGCAATGTCGTACAAGAACCTGCTCTATCGGGAAAAAGCCCGGCTCTCCAAGGACGAGAAAGAAAAAGCTGCACTGATCGCGCAGGCCGACGAATGGTTCAACAAAGCCCTCGAAACGCGTAAGAAGTTACAGGAACAGAAGAAAGCAGGCGGCGGCGTAGCGGCCACAAGCGATTCGAAGTAAGTCCTTTTGGGAAAACTTTAGCCGCGGATTGCGCGGATTAGACAGATAATTCAGGGACAAACGAATTATCCGTCTAATCCGCGCAATCCGCGGCTTTTTACATATAATCTGAAACATGATCCGCCTGGAGGACATTCTCGACCGCGTCGGAAAGCATCATCCAGGGGACAACCTCGAACTTGTGCGCCGCGCCTACATATTTTCCGCGAAGGAACATAAGGGACAGGTGCGCGCGTCCGGCGAGCCTTACCTGACGCATCCTCTGGAGGTCGCGAATCTGCTGGCCGAGATGAAGATGGACGCCATCACGGTCAGCGTCGGACTTCTCCACGATGTTGTCGAGGACACGCTGGTTTCGCTCGACAGTATCGAAGAGCTTTTTGGAACGGAAGTCGCTCACATCGTCGATGGTGTGACCAAGATCAGCCAGATCCAGTTCACGTCAAAGGAGGCGAAGCAGGCTGAGAATTTCCGCAAGATGCTCCTCGCCATGACCGACGACATCCGCGTCATCATGGTCAAGTTTGCCGACCGTCTCCACAACATGCGAACACTCGGGTACCTTACGGCCGACCGCCGCGAGGCGATTTCCCAGGAAACCATGGAAATCTACGCGCCGCTTGCGAACCGGCTCGGGATGGGCAAGATGCGTGGCGAACTGGAGGATCTGGCCTTCAGCTACATCGATGCAAAGGCGTACCAGGAACTCAAAGAACTCGTCGATAGAAAGCGCAGAACCCATGAAGCATTCCTGGCTGAGATCACGAAGATAGTCGAAGAAAAAATGAAAGAAAGCGAAATCCCGTGTTTCACGGAATCGCGAATCAAGCGTCTCTATTCGATCTATCAAAAACTGAAGAAGCAGCGGATCACAATCGATCAGGTATTCGACCTTCTTGCATTACGAATCATCACCGAAAGCGTCAAGGATTGTTATGCGGCTCTTGGCGTCATTCACAACATCTGGATGCCTGTTCCGGGCCGCATCAAGGATTTCATCGCGATGCCGCGGCCGAATATGTACCAGTCGCTGCACACTTCGGTGATCGCCGGCGGGCAGCCTTTCGAAGTACAGATTCGAACCGCAGAGATGCATCGTATCGCTGAAGAAGGTATAGCCGCGCACTGGAAATACAAGGACGGCAAGCTGATCGCTGACGATCGCGAAGATCGGCGCATATCGTGGTTGCGCCATCTTGTGGAATTGCAGCAAGACATGAAGGATCCTGCCGATTTTCTCAGTACGCTGAAGATCGACCTGTATCCCGAAGAGGTCTACACCTTTACACCAAAAGGCAAGGTCGTCACTTTGCCTCGCGACGCCACTCCCGTCGACTTCGCCTACGCCATTCACACCGAGGTCGGTCACACCTGTGTAGGAGCGAAGATCAATGCCCGGATGTTGCCGCTGAAGACCAAGCTGACAAATGGCGACATCGTCGAAATTGTTACGCAACCGGGCCATAAACCAAGCCGGGATTGGCTGTCCTTCGTCAAAACCTCCCGCGCCCGAAACAAGATTCGACACTGGCTCAACGAGCAGGAAAGCGAGAAGGCCATCGAGCTCGGCCGCAAAGTGCTCGAAAAGGAGGCCCGAAAGTATAAGCAGAACGCCAAGGACCTGCTCGAGAACGAAAAGGTCCTGGCTCTGCTGCCGGACTATGGAGCCGGCAAAGTGGAAGATCTGCTCGCGGCCATCGGTTACGGAAAGGTATCGGCCAAGCAAATCATTTCGCGAATTTCACCGGATGGTTTGAAAGAACCTCAGGCGGAAGAGGAATCGAGAATCGCGACCGTCGTCAAGCGTATGCTGGGATTGGGGACGGACGCCAAGCTGCAGGTGAAGGGATTCGACGACCTGCTCGTCTACCGCGCGAAGTGCTGCAATCCGATTCGCGGCGAGGAAGTGATCGGATACATCACGCGCGGCAAGGGCGTTGCCGTACATTCGAAGAACTGCCCGAACGTGCAGAACCTGCTTTACGATGCGGACAGAAAAATCGAAGTCGAGTGGGCCGGCGTTGCCCCTGCTGCCGAGGCTTACGCCGTGCCACTGACCATTCTGACGGAAGATCGTCCAGGGATGCTGGCCGAGATTGCAGCGGCAATTTCAGAAGTAAAGGCGAATATTCTCAATGTTGAGGCGCGAACGGCGGACGAGCGCGGGACTATCGACATCACAGTCGAGATTCCCGATATGAAA
>QHXD01000102.1:25891-26532 GCA_003223895.1 Acidobacteriota bacterium | reverse complement strand
GCTCGATCGACACGCGTCGTCAATCCCGCAAGATAGACACTGCTATGAATAAACGAGTGATTTCTACGCCTCTTGGCCCGTCGGCGATCGGCCCATATTCTCAAGCGATCCGTGCCGGCAATTTGTTATTTGTTTCGGGCCAGGTCGCCCTGGACCCGTCCACTGGAAAGTTCGTCGAAGAAAAAAGCATCCAGGCTCAAACACGGCGCGTTCTTGAAAATCTGTTGGCCATTGTGTCTGCAGCAGGTGGATCTGCTGACAATATTGTAAAGACGACAGTGTTTTTGAAAAGCATGAACGACTTTGCAGAGATGAACTCCGTCTACGCCGAATTCTTCCCATCCTCCGCACCGGCCCGCGCTACAGTCGAGGCTGCACGCCTCCCGCGGGATGCCTCGATCGAGATCGATTGCATTGCTGTCTTGGAGTGAGAACGCGGGCTAAAGCCCGCGACTACATTAGAGACTTGCTCGGTTCCAAATGTAGTCGCGGGCTTTAGCCCGCGTCCTTCGCGTTTGCTAAAACCTTCGGCGGAGCCTGATATCTAAACCGAAGTTCCCCAGTTCGTCCTTAGACGCGACAATGGACGTGTTTCGGTTGACGAAGTACTCGATGAGGATGATCTGCTGCCGGTTCGATGA
>QHXD01000102.1:23827-25796 GCA_003223895.1 Acidobacteriota bacterium | reverse complement strand
CGATGCGTACGCGATTCGAACCAAAGAACCGGCCGCCCACGCGTTGTTTGAGCAAATCGAACAGAATGGACGCTGCACCACTTTGAAAGTGCTGTTCGCTGGTCGGCCGGTTCTTTTCCGCGTATTCCTGCTGAGTTCTTCCACCGGCAATCAGGCTGACGATTTCGAGCTCCGGCAACGGGGGGTCGGACCGCATTTCCAGATGCAGCCGGTCGCCACGGCCGGTGATGGAAAGGATCACGCGATAGTCCCGAACTTCCGCTTCGGCTTGAACGTCGATTACCGGTTCGATACGCAGTGGATCGACGAAATCGATGTTGCCGCGCGTAATCCGATAGCGGTTTCCCTGAAACAGGAGTGTGCCCCCGCTTGCTTCAATGTGGCCCGTCATCGAAGGCTCATCGACAGTACCTTTGACATCGACGTCGACGCGCGCTTCGACATCCGCCAGCTGATTCTGGATTGTAATATTGCGGCCGCCCTCGACGTGAACTGCCAGACGCAAGCTGCCGAGAAGCGACGATCTGGCACCCGGGTTCCGCTCCGTGACGAGAGCCAGAAATTCTTCGAAGCCGCTACGATATGCGAGGCTCTGGATCTCCATGCTTCCTTCCAGAAGAGGGGATGACATGTTGCCTCTTAGTACAAGACTTCCATCGAAAACCGTCCGCAATCCCTCAGGATATCGAACGCGAACATTCTTGGCCTCGATCCGGATGTTCATGCCCTGAACATTCCGGCCCTGCAGGGATGCTGCGCCCTGTACCTGGACGGTTCCTCCGCCGACGTTGCCCTGAATGTTGTTCAACGTTACGCGATTCTGATCGAAGAACAGATCTCCATTGAGTTTTGAAAGGCTTGTGAAGAATCCGCGGCGGCCCAATGAAGCATCCGCCAGATGGGCAAGACCTCGAAGATCCGGATTTTGAACCGTTCCTCCAATGCGACCCTCTACGTTGATGGAACCGCCAGAAAACCATTCAGGATATGCGGCGGAAAGCAACATCAGATCCAGACGGCCGCTCACGTCGAGATTCAAAGGCGCGGGCGCGGTCAGACCGATCGTGCCGGCAAGGTTGACTTGAGTGGACTCGCCTGTCAGCGTCACCCCCGCAAGCGTCAGACGATCCGAATTGAACTCGAATGTGAACGGTTTTGTCGGGCGCAGGGTGCGGTTCTCGAATCGAGCTTCGACGGTTTCAATGCGGCCTTCCCCCCGCGTCCGGCGAATATCGGTGATCAGTCCCGACAGGTTCGCACTCCCCGAAGCGATGATCGCACCTTCCGGGAGGCCGGCTATTCGCTCTAATGAGTACTCGTTGAAAGTCGCTCTGGCGGTGAAAGGATAACCGGCCGCAGCCGTATCGACCTGCGCAGACAGGTTGAGGTTTCTCCCAGCATCCAGGCGAAGATCAAGTCTCGGTCCGGTTGACGAAAGCACAACGCGCGCCTGAGGAAACACTTCGCTGTAAAATGCCAGGTTCTGGATCGTGGCCTCTCCGCGAACGTTGGGACGGGCTGTGGTCCCTTCGCCCTGAAACTCGCCCTGCTGGATCACGCCTCGGAGCGAATCGGGAATGCCAAAATCACGAAAGGTCTGAATATCGACCGCACTCACACGTGCGGAGAATTTCAAGCTGCTGGTGTTCTGATTGAAGGCAACATTACCCGTCAGCGTTGCCTGGCCCTGTTTCAAAGACAGTTGATCGATCTCAACCTGGGGCTCGAGATAGCGGACGTGCCCGCGAGCGTCTCCAATAAGACGTCCATTGACCGACAGGTTGTCAGCGCGGAGGTCCCCTTCCAGTCTCACCGGTGAAAGTGACGTGACGTGCGCGTTACCTGAAAAGGTTCCGTCGACGTCTCGCTTGAGGAATACTCTCAGATCCGCGCCGGTGAACCGATTCGATTGAAGCCGCAAATCGACCGGCGATCCATGCAGGTCTGCGGTGCCGCTGACGAGTACTTG
>QHXD01000102.1:23302-23796 GCA_003223895.1 Acidobacteriota bacterium | reverse complement strand
TACTTGTATCCAACTCGATGCCGCCGGCGGCATTCTGGATGGTCCAATCGCGATGGACGTGATTTTGGAGCGTAAACTGCCCGTCGAGCAGTGGCCTCGCGATCGGACCCGAAAGCGTGCCGTCGAAAGATCCCCTTCCGTTAGCGTTCGAGTAGACAAAGGCCAGATCCTTGAGATTTGAGGAATTCATTACAACCTTCAAATCGGATGTGGTTTCGTGGATCAATCCATTTGCCCGGACCGTTGTCGAGTAAAAGCGGACGTCGGCATTCGCCACTCTGGCCTGTCCCGGACGAATCTCATACTCTGTGGAGCCTGCCAGAGGCAAGGGCACCAGACCTTCGGTGGCCGCCGGAGAATACGGTTGGAAATTGGCCATTCCGGAGAAGTCGTAATTCTTGAGCTTGCCCTCAAACCAGCCGTTCAGCGTGCCCGTCAAGTTGGAAAAGACTCGATATTTCTGGTCCCAGGGATAAGCCCGAGCCAGTGCGGCG
>QHXD01000102.1:22623-23228 GCA_003223895.1 Acidobacteriota bacterium | reverse complement strand
CTTCCGGAACGAAAGTCTCTTCTCCGGGTAATGGTATGCATACTCGCCGGTGACCTTCGTCGCATGCCAGCCCTCAAAGTCGACCGCCTCGGATGCCGTGTTTCCGGAAGTGAAGAAGTATCCTCGCGAAAATTCGAGAAAGCCTGCGACGTCGGCCTTCCCGGCGAAGGTTTCCTTGGTGAAGAAATAATTCAGAAATGGAACATCGACCGTACCCGTGCATTCGAGTTTTCCCGAAATATTCTTGTTGAAAAGATCGTTGATCCTTCCCTGGAGCCGCAGCTCCGATGCTCCCGACTTCACATTGATTCTGTTGGCCAGGAGCGTCGCCCGCGTGTAGTTCATGTCCGCGGAGAGCGTGTATGGAATCGAGAGCTTACCTTCGCCGGAGCGGTCGAATACGCCGTCATAACGAATATGGGTTTCGAGAACCTCGCGCGGTCCCTGGTAATCGAGTACCCCCGCGAGATTGGCCAATGAGAAATCGATATCTATTGTCCGCTCGTTCAGGAGCGCCATGCCGCCCAGGATATTGAAGTTCCGTATCGAGATCTGAAAGTCGAATGGCTTCCTCTCGCCTCCAGACTCAGGCGATGGGAAATTCG
>QHXD01000102.1:541-22507 GCA_003223895.1 Acidobacteriota bacterium | reverse complement strand
TCCGTTTTTGAAGTAGAGTCCGGTAATTCAGACCGATATCAATGCGTTCGAAATGAGCGAGGGGCGCCTCATTGTCGGGCTCGAGTCCGCGCAGAGTCAGATCCTCGAGACGGAAGCGCTGGTGCCAGAGATCCAAATCGAACCTGTTGAGCGTAACCATGGTTCCGGTACGTCTCTCGATCTCACGAACGATGAATCGCCGGACCTGTTCTTCGAATGCGGGTGAGCTGATGTAAACGACAAGGCCCCCGATCGCCGCCAGAATCACGATGGCGATGGTGCTCAACAAGGCAAGGAGCCGTCGTCTACTCAAAAATCTCAATGTTGCTCCTTCTGCGGATGGCTTCTAACCAGTTCATGACTTCGTGATTCAACTTCTCTTCGATGATGTTCATGCGAATCATGTCTGCGACCTGCTCGAGGGACGGAACCGGATTGACGCCGCGTTTCCTGGCTTCAGGCACGAACACCTCGTCGTAGTACTTGCGAACTTCCTCATCGGAGGCCCTGAGGAACTGGCGGAAGCGTACGTCGAAATACCGCTGCATCTGCAGGCGCTTGCGGACCGCTTCCCGGACGCCTTTCGACGCGGCACCTTGTCTCGCTTGCGACTTATTCAGTTCGGCGTCCACTTCCTCGTCGGTTACTTCCACGCCCGGGAAGTCGGCCATTTGGCTTTCAATCAATTGATTTTCGATCAATTCCTGGAGCAGGGCTTTGTCGTCGTCGATCGGTTTCTCGCCCAACCTGGCGCGGATCTCGCGTTCCTGGCGCAGGTCGCTGAGCGTAATGATGTTGCCATCGACAGCAGCAACGATGCGGTCGAGGATCTCGGCATGCAAACAGAAGGAAGCCAGAAGCCAGAAGCCAGAAGCCAGAAGAAGCATCGACACACTTCGGCTGTCGCTTCTGGCTTCTGGCTTCTGGCTTCTGGCTTCCTTCTGCATAACTAAAATGGATTCCCCAGTGTGAAAAATACTTTCAGCAGATCTTCCCTGCTATTGTCCGCCCTGCGTTGCCGGTTCAGATTGAATCCAAAATCGAGACGGGCCGGCCCAACCGGCGTTTGATATCGCAACCCGAAACCAACGTTATGCTTGAATTCCCGCAGATGGATGTCCGGAAGGCCCGCAAACACGTTTCCCGTATCGTAAAACAATGCACCGCCGACACCGCTTATCGGAAAAACACGCAGTGGAACCCGGTACTCGAAATTCCCAAGCGTCATTACATTTCCGCCCGAAGGCCGCGCCTCATCCAGACCGTACCCGCGCAAGGTCGTGGAGCCACCCGCAAAATAGCGTTCCGTAGGCGGAAGTTTCTGAGTCTGTCCGGGGGCCAATTGATCCGTGACTCCATATGGGTGGTTCCACCCGAACCGGAACGAAGTTGCAAAGACACCGTTGGGCGCAGGCGCATAAAAACTGGACTGGTTGTAGAACGAGGTGAAATTCAACTCCGAACCGATTGCACGGCTGGCAACCTGGAACGTTGTCGTACTGAAGGTTCCCGAACTCGGATTGAGCGGATCGTTGCGGCGATCCTGAATGTAGGAGGTGCCGAAACGGGTGATCTGGCAGATCTGGCAGGGTCCCTGCTCCGGAGGTAACGTCCGTGCATGCGGATTTACGCCGATGTCTCCGATATTGGCTGCCTGGTAGCTGGACGTCAGCACAAGGTTAGCCTGCGGCGAGAACCGCTTCAGGACCTGCAATGAGAAGTCGATCCGATTCACGGTGTAAAACGGCCTGTCTGCATGCTCAACAAAAGTCGACGCGAATCCATCGAGGTTGCGATTGAAGAGTCTCGGCTCACGATAGGTTGATTGAACCAGCCGCTCGCGCGTGCTGTATCGGGTTCGAAGGCTGATCGACCGATCCAGGCCAAAAAGGTTATTGTGCGAGATCTCGATTGTTCCGCGAACCCGCTCGAATTCCTGATACCCGATGCCATAGGTCAACTGAATCGGTTTTGCATCCTCTACCTGAATCAACAGGTTTCGAACTCCAGGCAGGTTTTGCTGGAGCGGCACGATTGAAACAAAGTTGAACAGGCCCGTCGCATAGAGCTTTTGCTGGCTCTCAAGTATCGCTTCGGGATTGTAGGGCGTATTCGGATACAGGTTGCTGTTGCGATGAATGATCTTTTCTTTCGTGCGCGTGTTTCCCGTAACAATGATATTGCCAATTTTGTAAGCGTCGCCTTCCGTGATCTGAAACGTCACGTGCATGCCATTGTTCTCTTGCACTCGATTGACAGTCGGTTCCACGCGGACGTCCGGGTAACCCATGGAGTAATAGAACTGCGTGATCGTAGCGCGCGCCTGGTCCACGGCCACCGGCGTATAGGTATCGCCCTCCTTTAGCTGGATCTTGTCGCGAATTTCCTGCTCCTTAACCGCGTCGTTACCCAGGATCGTCACAAAATCAACGGGCAGCTGCTTTCCTTCCTGGATCTGAATGACAATGTCAACGATGTGCTCGTGTTCTTGATAGCTGCCTTGAACCGTTGTGCCCTCGAAGCCGGCGTTACGATACATTGCCTGAATTGTCTGGACGTCTTGATCCAGAAGCTCGCGGCTGAAAACGCCTCTGCTGAGGAGGCTCGCCTCTCGAACCTTCATCCGGGCTCTGATGTCTTTGGTGCTGTAGTGCATGTTGCCTCAGCTTCGATGCGATGCGAAACGCCGGGAGTAATCGCGTACTTGATCTGAATGGCGTTATCGAGCGGCGCCTCGATGGTCTCCGATGCGACCATGGCCTCAAAGTAACCCCTCTGTTGCATGTACCGGTCGATCGCCACTCGGCCCTCTTCCACGAGATCCGGATCGACCGTGCCTTCCTCGTAGACCGGGACCAGCTCTTCCAGTTTCTGCTTTGGGATGTTGAATCCATCGGTCGTGACCAGCGTGAATTGCCCTGGCTGAATGGTGAAATTCAGATCCACGGTGTGCGTCGCCGGCGCATACTCCTGCTGGGCATTCACTCGCGTGTTCAAAAATCCAAGTTTAGTGAATTTTGCTCGCAGGTCGGAAATGGTCTTATCCAGCCTGGCGGACGAGAAATCGTTGCCGGCTTTGAAATCGAGAGTCTCCAGCACTTCCATTTGAGAGAACGTCTGTTCCCCTCCCTGGATCCGAATATTCGCTACTTTGGCCTTGGGTCCGGGTTCGACGTGGAACGTCACAGTGGCAAGGCGGGTACTGTCGTCAAACTCGGTCTGGGGGGTCACTACGGCTTCGAAGTAGCCCTGGGCCTTCAGAACGTCGGTCGTTTCCTGCTTGATACGGTCGATTGCGGATGCGCCGAACTTTTCACCGAAAGGCAGGCGGACGTAGCTGGAGAGCGAGCGTTCCAGGAGATTGTTAGGCGTCACACGGAAATTGCCGAAGAAAAAGAACACGCGGACGCGGAAAGTGAGGTTCGTACCACCCTCCGGAGCCGATTCCGCGTCAACTTCGATATAGCTGTACCGCCCGGAGTTGTAGAGAGCCTGAATCGATGTTCGGAGGTTTTCTACGGTGATGACCTCGCCCGCCAGGAGAGGGATCACCTGCAGGCCGGCCTGAGAGTCGGTTCCTGAAAGCGCAACGTTCGCTACCCTGGTGCCGTAGTATTGTTGTTGGGCATGGGCAAGCCATGGCACCAGCAGTACCAATATGAGGCCCTGCACCTTCATATAACCTATAGAGGCTCCTGAGCGTTAGACGCGACTCGAGAAGAAGGTAGCAATCCAGAGGGCAGAATTAGTTCAGGCTTTGGTGACTCGGCCAGAGCGAATGCAGTTGGTGCAGACCCGCATACTCTTGTGGGTCTTGCCTACAACAACCCGAACCCGTTGAAGGTTCGGATTCCATCGCCGCCTGGTCAAATTATGGGCATGACTGACTCGATTCCCGTAAATCGGGCCCTTGTTACAGATTTCGCAGCGCGCCATGCAGGCAATCTCCCTTCAAAGATAAAACAAAAGTATAGCATAGCGCCCTGACCTCACCCTTCTTCTTATGCTAGAATTGGGCGTTATTTGTCAAAACGATAGGAGTTCTTCTGTGAAACGTTCTCTACTTTTGGTCATGCTCGTTGGGCTGGTTTTCACGGCGTCCTGCAGCTCGGAGAGCACTGCTTCGGCTGACGTCGTCGCCCGCGTCAACGGCAAGGAACTCAAGACGGCCGACCTGGAAAAGCAGTTTCAGAACCGGGTCAGTAACGCCGAACAGCCACCGGCCCCTGAGGAAGCTCAGAACGTCAAGCTGGAGATCCTCAACCAGCTGATCAATGACCAGATCCTGCTCGAGATGGCTTCTGCTGCCGGCCTTAGCGCCACAGATGCCGAAGTGGACGTCAAGTTCAATGAGTCCAAGAGCCAGTACACGGAGGAAAAATTCCAGGAGCTTCTCAAAGAACAGAAAATAACGGTAGATGAAATCCGGGCCGAGCTACGCAAGGGGATCACGATCGACAAGCTTGTCAACAAAGAGATCACATCGAAGATCTCCGTATCCGAGGCCGAGATCAAGACCTTCTTCGAAAAGAACAAGGCGAGCTTTAATCTTCCCGAGACCTATCACATCGCTCATATCCTGGTAACGCCTGTCGCCGAACCCGAGGTTCAAAACGGAAAGAAGGACGATGCCAAGACTCGCGAAGAAGCTCTGGCGAAGGCAGCTCGCCTGTTGCGTGACGTTCAGGGCGGCCAGGACTTTGCCACCGTCGCGCGCGATTACTCGGAAGATCCCACATCCACAGCAGCCGGCGGTGACCTGAACTTCCAGGCGCTTCAGCAGCTCGAGAACGTTGATCCGAGGTTGGCGCAGGTTGTGCAGCGTATGCGAGTTGGCGAGACGTTTCCACAGGTTGTCGAGAGCCGGTTTGGTTTCCATATCGTGAAGCTGTTGGAAAAGGATGCCGGCGGCCAAAAGGACCTTTCGGATCCTCGGGTTCAGGCGAACGTACGGCAGGCCATTTTCAACCGGAAGGATCAGTTACTGAAGGCCGCGTTTTCAGAATCAGCCAGGAACAAGGCGACCATTTCGAACTATTTTGCTGAGCGAATCCTCGCCTCGGCGGGGAAGTAGGGGCCGGCTTTAGCCGGCCCCTACTCGACCGTTACCAGCAAATCACCCGAATTCACGGCCGCGTTTTCACTCACTCCCAGTTTCCGAACGATACCTTTCTTCGGGGATTTGATTTCGTTTTGCATTTTCATCGCCTCCATCACGAGAAGGCCTTGATTGACCTCGATCGCAGCACCCTCCGTAACAAGGAGCTTCACGATTTTCCCAGGCATGGGCGCCCGAATTTCAGCCACGCCATCGTAACCGTGCGGACCGACCCTCAGGAGTGCGGTCCGGGCATCGACCATCTCGACCGGAATCCGATAGTCCGGAAGAGAAACGACAAGCTTCTCACCGTTCTGCGCTACCGAAAGCTCCAGCGAGCGATTGTTCCAATTGAACCAGTAGACTCCAGGCTCGACCATCCTGGCTTCCAACAAGTACTTTCTCCCTCCGACTTCAGCCTCGACGCCGTTGGCGCCCACACGGTTCAGTTCGATTTCGATTCGCTCGCCGTGAATGATCGCGGTGTACTTCATGAAGTCCTGAGACCGCGCCGGCGGCCATCGAGCTTCCAGGGACTCCCCTCTTCCGTCACCACCTCGGCCACCGATCCAGACTGTTCCGAATGAAAGATGGCAGCAGCGATGGCTGCGAGGTCCCGGTCGTGATTGGAGGGTTTGGATTCAGCCTTGCGGCCTTGCAGCCACCGATCAATGAAGCCCGTGTCGAAACTGCCTTTTCGGAAATCCGGATCATTCAATATCGCAAGGAAGAAGGAAATATTCGTTTGGATGCCTTCAATGTGATATTCGCGAAGAGCACGCTGCATCCGCCGGATGGCCTCATCGCGCGTAGCGCCCCAGGCCACCAGTTTTGAGAGGAGCGGGTCGTAGTCGATTGGAACGGTCCAACCCGCATAAACACCACCATCATCGCGAATGCCCGGTCCCGAGGGCGTTCGAAGCATTGTGATCTTTCCTGGCGAGGGAAAGAAATTGTTCCAGGGATCCTCCGCGTAAACCCGGCATTCAATAGCGGCACCGCGCATCACGATGTCGTCCTGCTGCAGCGTAAGTTTCTCGCCCGCAGCGATGAGAATCTGATGCTTCACGAGATCGAGACCGGTAACCATTTCAGTGACGGGATGCTCGACCTGCAGTCTCGTGTTCATTTCGAGGAAATAGAAGCGGCGGGCCGGGTCCACCAGGAATTCGACAGTTCCGGCGTTGTAGTACTTTGCTGCCTGGACCACTTTCAATGCGGCTTCGCCCATGCGGCTCCGGAGATCGGGATCCATGATCGGCGATGGAGATTCTTCGATGACCTTCTGGTGCCGGCGTTGAATGGTGCATTCGCGCTCGCCGATGTAAATCGCATGGCCATAGCGGTCCGCCAGGACCTGAATTTCGACATGTCTGGGCCTGTCGACAAACTTCTCAATGTAGATCGCGGCATCGCCAAACGCGGCCAGCGATTCGGATCTGGTGTTCCGCAGCGCGCTCTCCATTTCGTCTTCCGTCCGGACAAGCCGAAGCCCCTTGCCTCCGCCGCCTGCCGAAGCCTTGAGCATGATTGGATATCCGACCGATGATGCGATCTTACGGGCCTCTTCATCGGAACTAATCGGATCGAGCGTGCCCGGCACCATCTCCACTCCGTGCAAGGCGGCAGCCCGTCGAGATTCCACTTTGGATCCCATGAGGGCAATCGACTCCGGCGAAGGTCCGATAAATGTGACGCCCGCGTCGCGGCAGGCTCCGGCAAACACGGCATTCTCGGCCAGAAATCCATAGCCCGGATGCACCGCGTCCGCTTTGGCCCGCTTTGCCACATCGATCATCTTCTGAGTTACGAGGTAGCTTTCCCGTGACGGTGCCGGTCCGATCTCATACGCTTCATCCGCCATGCGCACATGAAGAGCGCCAGGGTCGGCTTCTGAATAAACCGCTACAGTCGAAATTCCCATTTCCCGGCAAGCGCGAATGACGCGAACCGCAATCTCACCTCGATTGGCAATTAGGATCTTCTTGAACATGCTGGTCTATACCGGCGGCCGCCGCTGAAACCACCCTGCGTCCTGCTCGTAGGCGTGAGCCACGCGCAAAACCGTGGACTCATCGAAGGCCCGGCCAGTGATCTGCATCCCTACGGGCAAGCCTTCCGAGGTAAAGCCGCATGGAACGGAGACGGTCGGAAGACCCGTGAGATTGAATGGCCTGGTGCAACGATTGAGCAAATCGACAGCAATTTCGCCATCGATGCGGGGCGCAGCAACAGCCGTCGTCGGCGTGACGATGACATCCGCTGTCTTAAAAATAGTTTCGCATTCTTCTTTCATTGTCAATCGTCCCCGCTGCGCGCGGAGATAGTCCACGGATAGCATGGTGCGCGCCGCTTCCAGGCGTGTCCGTACGTCGGATCCGTAGGCGGCTCCATGCCTCTGCAGGTATTGCTCATGATAGGAATATGCCTCAGGGGTAGCGACCTGAACAAAGATGTCTTTTTGCAGGGCAGCGCTCGAAAAGTCTACATCGACAATGTCGGCCCCAAGATTCCCAAGATTCGTGATGGCGGCACGGATCGCAACATCCACCTCCCGATCCAAATACTCGTAGAAGTAACTTTGGGGAATGCCAACGCGAATTCCTTTAACGTTTCCCGTCAGCGCGTCGGCGTAACGCACCCGGCCGCCGGTGATCACGCTCAGTAGAATTGCCGCGTCTTCAACCGTCTGCGCCATAGGTCCCGCATGATCGAGCGATGGCGCAAGAGGAATTACCCCACTCAGACTCACCAGGCCATACGTTGGTTTCAAACCAACGATTCCGCATAAAGAAGCCGGGATCCGGATGGAGCCACCGGTGTCTGTCCCCAGCGATCCGAAACCCAATGCGAGCGCCACTGCAGTGGCCGATCCACCGCTCGAGCCGCCCGTGATTCGCTGCGGATCCCACGGATTCCGCGCCGTTCCATAGTGAGGATTGATCGACGTGACTCCGTATGCGAACTCATGAAGGTTCGTCTTTCCCACCAGAACAGCTCCCGCCCCATAAAGACTCATGACGACGTCCGCATCCTGCTCCGGCACGCGGTCCGCGAAAACCTTCGATCCCGCTGTCGTCCGGATTCCCTTCGTGTCGAACAAATCTTTGATCGAGATCGGCACCCCCTGTAGCGGCGGTCTATGACCGCCGGCGATCTCATGCTCCGCCGCTCTTGCCACTTCAAGTGCTCGCTCATCCATTACCGTAATGAACGCCCGCATCCGCTTGTTCAGCCGCTCAATGCGATCCAGCACAGCTTCAGTTACCTCGACGGGCGACAGTTCCCGCCGGCTGATCCGTTTCGCGGCACTAGCTAGCGTAAGTTGCTTGAGCTCTTGATCGTTCACCGACTTCAGATGGGACGCTATGGAGACCGTAAGGAACAGACACGATGAACAACAACAGAAGAAGGACCTCAGAATCCCCAAAGTTGTATTCAAAAAAACCCGCCACGACAAAACCGCTGAGCGCCGCAATCGCCGACAAGATGGTCCAGCGTGTGTCTTTCGGCGCGGTTTTCAACATGCCCATGAGATCAGCGTAAACAGCAAGAAGGAACCAGATAAACGTGGCCAGGCACGGCAGTCCTCGTTCTGCGGCGATCTGAACGACGTTGTTGTGCAAATGGCCGTAGTAAAAGTCCTGGAGACTGGTTCCGCGATAATAATGCGGAAACTCGGTGTGAATTCTTTCCGGCCCTACACCGAACAAGGGATGATCCTGAATCATCCGGAATCCGGCAAAGAGCATCTCCAGGCGTCCTGTATCCGGCGCGAACTTTTCACCGAAGCTCATGGCTATCCGATGGTAGATGAGTCCTGAGGCCACCACACCGACGATGGCAATGGGCACGATCACTCCGATCAGAACCCTTCGCGGAATCATGAATGCGACGGCAAGAAGTCCGGCGAACCCTCCCAGCCAGGCACTTCGCGTGAAGCTGAGCACAAGTGCCGCGCCGATCACCGCCAAAGGTATCGACCAGCGGCGGCCGAGAACCACCATGGCCGGAACGGCCGCACACCAGACAAGTAACTGTTCGCCACTGAATGTCATCCAGTGGCCCATAAAACCGGTGATCCTCGCCAGTACTGTAGGATCATCCGCAAGGTTCTGCGTTGAGAGAAATTTGATATAGGCCAGGGCGAATTGCCCAAGCGCTACGACCGATGTAACTGCCGCTACTGCCAGAAGCGCAACATGGGAGACCCGGGCTCGCGACGGACCGTTAACAAAGTTTGTGACGAGCAGCCCCATTGAGAACAAAACGAACTTGCGCACGGCGCCCATACCAACTTCCGGTTGGGGGGACATGACGAGCGACAGCACTGTGGCTAACATGAAGGCGCATAGTGGTATCGCATATCCCGGCCACTCGATCGGCCGGGGTCGGACGACAAGCCATGCCAGACATGCAATCGCAAGAAGCGTCTCGGCGCCGGCAATCGACAAAAGAACGGCCGCCGCACTGCCGAGAGTGAGAATGAAGATCCACGACTCGCGTCGATCCTGCATTTCGCGGATTCTATTCGATCTTGCCGCATATTTGGGATATAAGTGCGGCCGCGGATTGCGCGGATGACGCGGATGGCGCATCAGGTTGTTGATGCGCCATCCGCGTCATCCGCGCAATCCGCGACCCGTTATAATCCTCATAAGCATGGAACCTATATTCCACGTGGACCGTTTGAATTTCGGCTACACGCACACACCAGTCCTCCAGGGCATTACTGCGGATTTCGCTCCCAGTGAATTTGTCGCGCTGGTGGGTCCGAACGGTGCGGGCAAATCGACATTCCTCAAAGTGCTTGCGGGTCTGCTTCGCGGCTACAAGGGTTCTGTGGAATTTTACGGGCAGCCTGTGGCGGAACTGAGTTCGCGCGATCTCGCCAGGCGCATGGCCTTCGTCCCGCAGGAAACGCACATGGTCTTTCCTTTTACCGTCAAGGATATTGTCATGATGGGCCGCCTGCCACATCGCACTGCGCTCTTCGATACGCGCCGGGACGCGGAGCGAGCACAGGAAGCGATGGAACTCACAGACACGGCCGGTTTATCGAAGAAAGTATTCAGCGAGTTGAGCGGTGGCGAAAGGCAGCGCGCCGTGCTTGCCAGCGCGCTCGCCCAGGATCCGGAGGTACTCCTGCTTGACGAGCCGACGGTGTATCTCGACCTGAAGCATCAGATTCAGTTCTACGATATCCTCGAACGTCTGAATGCGGAGCGGCAGATGACGATCGTAAGTGTGACGCATGATGTGAATCTCGCGGCACGGTACGCGCATCGCATGATCGCCATACGAGGAGGACTCTTTGTGGCGGACGGCTCTCCCGAAGACGTCCTGACGCCGCAACATCTTTATGAAATCTTTGAAATCACCGCCGCTGTCTTCAAGCGGCCGGACGGCCGCGGCAACTACATCATCCCTACCGCCTGACAGCGGCCTCTCCCTCGCGCGATTCGTCGCAGTCGTGGGACCATGCGCGTTGCTTTGCCTCGTCGTGTTGCTGATCACGCCATGGATCGGCTCGACCCCGGTGACCTGGCGAAACGTCATTGCCGGCGTCAGCCCCGATCGCGAGATCTTCCTCATCGCACGATTGCCCCGGATTCTCTTTGGAGCGATTGCCGGCGGCGCCCTGGCGGTTGCGGGCGTTCTGTTTCAAGCCATTCTGCGAAACTCGCTTGCGACTCCATTCACGCTCGGGATCTCGACAGGCAGTTCCTTTGGCGCCGTGGTCGCGATCTGGCTCGGGCTGGGGACAGTGGTTCTGGGCGTTCCCTTCGTGTCGCTGGCCGCGTTTGTGGGCGCATTTCTGACGATCCTGCTGGTGTTTTTCATCGCGAGAACGAGGAATGCGCTGCCGACGTTTACGTTGCTTCTGGCGGGAGTGACTCTGAACTTCGTCTTCGGCGCCCTGATCATGTTCATCCATTTCGCGGCGAACTTCACGCAGGGATACATGATGACTCGCTGGACAATGGGTTCATTGGATACTGCGGACATGAACGCCGTGATGCGCACGGCACCCTTCGTGATCGCGTGCCTCATTGCACTGATCTGGATATCCGGCCAATTCAACCCGCTTGCCGGAGGCGAGGAATGGGCGGCGTCGCGAGGTGTGGATGTGCGCCGTTTGAAGAGAACGTCTTACTTTATCGGTTCCATCCTCACCGGTGCAATTACGGCCTTTACTGGACCGATAGGGTTCGTTGACCTGATCGTTCCGCACGCGATTCGACTGGTGGCCGGCCCCGACCATCGCATTCTTATTCCTGCATCGTTCTTTCTCGGCTCCGCTTTTCTTGTTCTCTGCGACACTGCCGCCCGCACCATATTCGCGCCCACGGAAATTCCCGTGGGCGTCATCACCGCGCTCATCGGCGGCCCGTTCTTCATTGTGTTGCTGAGGCGAAAGCGAGGCGAACTGTGGTGATCCGCTAGAGTATTTCCTGGAAGTTGAACTTGAATCCGGAAAGGACGTCCTCGCCGGTGACGTATTCGGGGTTTTCGAGGCACTCCGGACCCTGGCGCGGTCGGTAGATATGGACACGCTTTTCGACCGGGTCCAGCAACCAGCCGAGGCGGGCACCATTCCGAATGCAGTCCGCCATTTTTTCCTGAAGGTCGGCGAGGGTATCGGACGGCGAGCGCAACTCGGCCACGAAGTCGGGACAGATTGTGGCAAAAGTGCTTCGTTCCTCGGAGCTCAAACGCTCGCACCGGACTTTCTGAATCCAGGACGCATCGGGAGACCGTTTCGCGCCATTCGGCAGGGTAAAAAGAGTCGATGAATCAAAGCAGATTCCCGTGCTGTCTTGTTCGGTCCAATTCGCCAGCCGCTGAGTGATTTTCGCGTTTCTCCAACCTGTCTCATAACCGGTCGGCGACATAATGATCAGTTCCCGATCTGCAGTCAGTTCGATACGAAGTTCGGGATTGTCGCTACAAAGCCGACTAAATTGGTCGTCGGTCAGGCAGACAGAACTCACGTCCAAAGAGAACCGGAACGGCGCATGTTGTTCTATTGAAGGAGGTCGAGCCATTTTTGCCTCTGATCGCCATCATAATCCCGCGTTCAGGCTTCTGCAATTTCCTGGCCGCGGTTTCCTCTCCCTTCCCCTATAATGAGAAGGCCGCGCTGCCTACCTGGCGCGGCTTCTATCGACCACGGAGAGGTGCTGGAGTGGCCGAACAGGGCTGCCTGCTAAGCAGTTGCTCGGGCAAAACCCGTGCCGGGGGTTCGAATCCCCCCCTCTCCGCTCCAATCACATCAATCGGATACAGCCGCGGCTCAATTCCAGCGTGCAATCGTGATTTTTGAAGAGCCTCGCCTTATGGCCCAAACTCTCCGAGCCGCCTGGGTAGGCTGCGTTTTTGGATGTTTAATTCAGGATGTCTGAAGAGTCCCATAAACATAATGAGGTGTTTTAGAGAGAAAATCTTTCACAAAAAAATCTTTCGAAAGGCTCAAACAACGCGATCAACAATGTTGTTATCAGTCTCGAGCCGTGATTACTGGTAACGAGAGTTACTTTCACCGTCCTCGCCATCGATGCCGCCGGACGCGCGTCCGCGGCCCCATTGAAGCGAGTGTTCTGATGGATTGAATACGAGCGCATTTCATTTCCGCGGACGCGCGTGTCGGTGGCGGCCAAATAGTGGTCCATTCTGGCGGAGAAAGTAGGGCCATCGGCCGGGTTTCGACCTGGTAGCGGCAGAATAAGAATCGCTTTGCGATACTGGGAATCGAAAGTCAGGACGTGGTCTGATTCTCTGAAGAGGACTTATCGGTTTTCGCTTTCCGCGCTCGATAGGATTTTCCCTTGATCTTGATGATGACCGCGCCTTCGACGAGACGATCAAGGAAGGCCATGGCCAGCGGAGCGTCGCCCATATAGTCGGCCCAGCCATCAAAGTCGATGTTGGTCAGCAGAGCCGTGGAACGGCGGCGGTGACGCGCGACGATGACCTTGTAGAGCAGGTGTGCGGCCTCAGGAGATTCGAGGCGTTCGACGCGATCGAACCCGAATTCGTCGCTGATCAAAAATTCAGGACGCTGATAACGGCGCAGCCGGACAGGTAAGGTTTTGTCGGCGAGAGAAGCGTTCAGATCGTTGAGCAGCTGAGCAGAGGTCCGATACAGGACACGATAGCCGGCCGCACAGGCGCACATGCCGATAGCTTGAATGAGATGACTTTTACCGACGCGGCCTGACCGACCAGGATGAGACTGGATTGGCGACGAATAAAGTCGCCGCTGGCAAGTTCTTCGATTTGAAGGCGGTCGATGTGCGGGTTGAACTTCCAGTCAAAGGTCTCCAGTAACTTGCGTTCCGAATTGGGCTTCGCGAATGCGGCGCTCGACAGAGCGGTCGCGCCGGGCGGTGGCCTGTTGGCCCAAGAGCAGATCGAGGAACTTCAGATGAGACAGACTCTCTTTGGCGGCGCGATCCAGCACGGCATCCAAATCGTTGGGCGTGATGGGTATTCGCAGGATGTTGAAGTGGTTCAGACAGAGATCGCGAAGCGGGGCAGGCGGCAAGGCGGACGATCATCGCCATCGCCGGAATCCTCCAGCAGTTGTTGATAGTCGCCAGTAGCACGCGGCGGCACGGGATTCTGACGAAGGAGTTCATTCCGTGGATTTGCGGGACAAACGATTGAGGCTTTGCAACTCGCAGGAGAAAGCGAACCAATCGACCGCATCGTGCGCTTCCGGCTGCGTTTACACGTCACGGCCTCTTGGACCTTTAGGGGCCTCTGTTAGCCGAGGGGCCGAGGGACCTCCGCTTGACACCTGCCGGTATGTGACAGAGAATGTATGCCGTCACCCCGGACAAGACCAAGTTCCGGTGACGAATGCTCAAGTGTGACGGCGTCAGAGGCCCAAGTGGCCGGTGGCGTAGCAGCCGGCAGGAGCAGAGATCACAGTGGGTGAAAACGGATTTTGTGATCGCGAGGTGACCGAGGCCGATGACTGCGGCGCTGGCGATCGTGTGGGGGCGGAATGGCTGAACGCCGGACACTGCGCACGCAACCGGCCATGAAAGAGGGCGACAGCAGGGGCCTCAAATCGAGCGGCTCCCTGGATGCCGACACCATTATTGCCCACGCCCCGGACCCCGTGTTTGTCTCCGACCTCGAAGGCAAGATCCTGCAGGCCAACGATGCGGTTTCCCAGTTGCTCGGGTTCCGCCAAGATGAGGTCCTCGAGCAGTCGCTCTCACGCTTCATCACCCCCGATGAAACGCGGGAGTTCACGGTGGCACTGCGCGAAGTGGTCGAACGGGGTGTCATGCGGAACGTGGTCTTGAACCCTCGCAGTGCGAGCGGAGAGATCATCCCCACGAGCCTGAACGCTTCTGCCCTGCGCGATCCCGACGGTCGGCCGATCGGCGTGGTCGGCATCCTGCGTGACATGCGGGAGCTGGATAAGGCCCGAGCCTACGCCGAGAGCTTGATCAAGAACGCGCCGGACCCGGTGTTCGTTTCCGACCTCGAGGGGAAGATCCTGCAGGCCAACGACGCCGTCTTCGCGCTCCTTGGCTTCCGTCCGGACGAGCTGATCGAGCAGTCGCTCTCGCGCATCATCTCCCCCGCTGAAACTCGGGAGTTCCTGGCCGCCCTTCGGGAGGTCGTGGAGCGGGGTGTGACCCGCAACGCCCGGCTCAACCCGCGGAGCGCGAGCGGGGAAGTCATTCCCGCGACCCTCAACGCCTCAGCGCTGCGTAGCCCGGACGGGAACGTCATCGGCGCCATCGGCATCCTGCGCGACATGCGGGAGCTGGACAAGGCCCGAGCCTATGCCGAGAGCTTGATCAAGAACGCGCCGGACCCGGTGTTCGTTTCCGACCTCGAGGGGAAGATCCTGCAGGCCAACGACGCGGTCTCCGCGCTCCTCGGCTTCCGTCCGGACGAGCTCCTTGAGCAGTCCCTCTCACGCTTCATCAGCCCCGAGGAGACGCGGGAGTTCACAGCAGCGCTGCGGGAGGTCGTGGAGCGGGGCGTGACCCGCAACGCCCGGCTCAACCCGCGGAGCGCGAGCGGGGAAGTCATCCCCACGACCCTCAACGCCTCGGCGCTGCGTAACCCGGACGGCAAGGTCATCGGCGCTATCGGCATCTTGCGTGATATGCGCGAGTACGAGCAGGTGGTTCGCGACCTGGAAAAGTCCAAGAGCGAGCTGCAGGAGAAGATTTTGGATCTCGAGAAATTCGAGGAAGTAGTCGTTGGCCGCGAGCTGAAGATGATCGCCCTCGAGAAGGAGCTGGAGAGCCTACGGAACAAGTCGAAACGCTGAGGGCGGGAGGGGCTGATGACGATGCGGGAGAGCGCGATAGCGGATTGTCAGCCGGGGGCCAGTGGGCCCGGAGCGGCTGCGACGACCGAGATTGGACTCCTTGCGCAAGTGGAGACGCTAGACCGTCGGCTGCGGAAGGTCGACCAGCTACGCCACGCGATGCTCCACATCATGGGCGACCTGAACGAATCCAACAAGCGCCTCACCAGCCATCGGAAGGCGATGCTTCACATCCTGGCCGATTATGAGCAGGACCGGCGACGACTGGCCCGCCAGACCGAGCGGCTCGACAATTCGAGGCGGGCCTTGCTGCACCTCTTGCAGGGCTCGCACCAGGACAAGCTGCGTCTGGAGGTCAGCCGCAAGGCCATGATTCACATCATGGGGGACCTGCGGGATACGACGACCGAGATGCAGCGACGCGAACAGGAGCTACGTGACAAACAGGAGCAGCTCGTGCAGGCGGGAAAGCTCGCCACGCTCGGGGAGCTCACCACCGGCGTCGCCCATGAGCTCAACAACCCCCTCAACAACATCGGCCTGTTCGTGGGCAACGCTATCGATCTCTTGGAATTCGGCATAGGGAGCAAGGAGCAGATAGTCGAGGAGCTGCGCCGCGCCACGCAGCAGGTGCGCAAGGCCACGGAGATCATCTCGCATCTGCGCACGTTCGGACGAGCGGCCACCGTCAGCCGCGACCCGATCTCCCTAAGGCAAGTGATCGATCAGGCGCTTTCCCTGATGCAGGAGCAGCTCCGGCTACGCGAGATCGAGGTCACTGTCGACCTGGGCCCGGAGGAGCCCGTGGTCGTCGGGAATCCGATTCAGCTGGAGCAGGTCTTCATCAACCTCTTGACGAACGCGCGCGATGCTATGGCTGACTCGCCACGCAAGGCGATTCGCATCTCGGGCTCGGTGGGCTCCGCTGTGGTGGAGCTCGCATTCGCCGATACCGGGCACGGGATTCCGCCCGGGCTTGAGCGGCGGGTCTTCGATCCGTTCTTCACCACCAAGGAGGTCGGGAAAGGCACAGGCCTGGGCCTGTCCATCACCTATGGGATCGTCCAAGAGCATGGCGGCACGATCTCGGTCCTAAGCCGGCCCGACGAAGGCACGACATTCCTCATCCGCCTACCCTTGGCCCCCGCAAATATAGAGGGGACCTCCCCGCCATGAGGGCGTGGCACATCCGTGGAAACGAACCGTTCTGTGGAGGCACTTCCCCGGGCCCTCCCACCCCCAGCGTCTTGGACGGTCTTGCGCTCTTGGACGAGAGCCGCCCGTGTCGGCCTCGCACGCCCATCCTCATGATCACGGACCGCGATGAGTACGACTTCGGTTCGCGCCTTACGCGGCGGCGCCCTGGATTTCATCCCGAAGCCGGTCGATGGAATTTACTTCGTCACCTCCTTGTCTCACGTCCGATTCGAGCCCGCGAACTGCGAATGAAGGACGACAGTTAGCGTCAGTAAACTGGAGCGATTATGGAACGAGCTTGCCCGACTCCGCCCCAAGCCGGTGGGGGATAGCGATGGACCAGCCTCGCGTGCTCGTTGTCGACGACGACCCTGCCCTGCTGCAGGCGCTTCCCGAGGCCCTCCGGCTCCGAATGGAGAGTGTGACGGTCGACACAGCCGACTCAGGGGAGGGCGCTCTCAACCTAATTGCCGCCAGGGACTACGACGTGATCGTCACAGACATCAAGATGCCGGGGATAGACGGCCTCGGGCTGCTGGCCGAGATCCGGACGCGCCGGCCCGACACGCCCACCATAATGATCACCGGACACGGCGAGCATGCGCTAGCGATTGATGCCCTCCGCGGAGGAGCCTACGATTTCATCCAGAAGCCGATCGACCGGGATTACCTTGTTGCGTCATTGCGCCGGGCGATTCAGGTGAGCGAACTGAGTCGCCGGGTCAAGGAGCAGCAGCTGGCACTGGAGTGCCGCGCCAACGAACTGGAGCGAACCGTCGAGGAGCGCACGCGCGAACTGCGGGAGGTAACCGGGGTCATCGAGAGCCCTTTGAAGTGGTTGATGGGCCCGAGTCGGCAAATGCAGAAGGTTGTCCAGCAGATCAGGCAGGTGGCCGACTCCCCGCTCACCATCCTCGTCGAAGGCGAGACCGGCACTGGTAAGGAACTCGCGGCTCGGGCGATCCATCAGCTGAGTGCTCGAGGCAAGAAGCCTTTTGTCGCCGTCGACTGCGGCGCTATCCCGGACACCCTGATCGAGTCGGAGCTCTTCGGCTATGAGAAGGGCGCGTTCACTGGGGCAGATCAGCGAAGAGAGGGGCGATTCCGGCTTGCAGAGGGCGGAAGCCTTTTTCTGGACGAGATCGTCAATCTTCCCCTCCCCACCCAGGTGAAGCTCTTGCGCGTGTTGCAGGAACGACAGGTGCAGCCGCTCGGCAGCAAGCAGCCGCTCCAAGTGAACGTGCGGATCATCGCCGCCTCAAATGTCCCCTCCGAGCGAGAAGTGCGGACGGGCCGGTTTCGGCAGGATCTTTATTACCGCCTCAACGAATTCCTCATCACCATGCCGCCCCTCAGGGAGCGAGATGATATCCTTGACTTGGCGAACGGGTTTCTCGCCGAAGCCAGCATGGAGTTCGGCCGCCCCGCCCGCGAGATCTCAGAAGCGGCAGCCGCGATTCTTCTGCGCTACCATTGGCCGGGGAACGTCCGGGAGCTGCGGAATGTCATTCGCCGGGCCGTCGTCCTCGCTTCAGACGTGATTGAGGAGGAGCACTTCTCGTTCCTCGCTGCTGACGCGCCGCCGGTGACTGCGCTCCGGCGCGAGCCAACACCGGTCGGCCCCTCTCTGAAGGAGATTGCTGAGGGGGCCGCGGCGGATGCAGAGCGGCAAGCGATCCGTCAGGCCCTCCAGGCCACCGGGGGAAACAGGAGCGAGGCGGCGCGACACCTCCGAACCGACTACAAAACCCTGTACCTCAAGATGAAGCAGTACGGCATACCCGCAGCGCAGTTCAGAAAGTCCCGAACGTCTCGCGCGTAGGGAGTTTGGCTATCTGGTCTGGTTGATTCAGTCAACTGCGTCTGCTCCTGCGGCGTAACTCTGGTCTTCTCGCAGGGTGCCCTTGTCATACCTCCCAGCCTCTGTGCCAGACCCGGGCGGCTTCTTCCCGGTCATAAATGACCGCGCCAAGGGGCTCGACTCCTCCGCGTGGACTACAAGACTCTGCACCGCAAGTATGAAGGACTACGGGCACCGAGGCCGGAGAACTCTGGTCTGGGCCTTGTGACGTGACCTGGCCGCGGAAGATCCCGGCAAAGGGAGCTGGAGATCTCCCGTCTTTATCGGCCGATTCTGGCGGCCGCGCCATGGTCTTCGCACCATAGTTTTGGCTAGCCAGACTTCTCGGGCAGTCGAACCTCTGGTCGTCCGGGAGACCGTCCCTTCATCCTGACGAGCTACGGGGTACGGTTTCTCTCGACAGCATCGCAACTTCCTCAGCCTGCCGAAGGCTTCTCCGTCCACTCGTGTTCAGACCATAGCCGGATCTACGCGAGCCGCCTGCATTGGCACATGCCTTGCACAAAGGTCATGAGTTTCACACCGAGGCTATCGCGGTTCAGCCCGCGGGGGCGCGGCATGTGCGTGTCGAAGGTAATCTGTGGCGACAACAAGCTGGATACATGGACAGAAGGAGGATCGCTAATAACCCTTTGCGAACCGTTCGTTACCTTTCCCACGTGGGGCTCTGAGGGTAGCTTTCGCGCTGCCCACCAAACATGAGTAATTGAAGCTGGCTCTTGTGGATTGTATGGAAACTGAAACCAATTGAGGTATGGAAAGGAGAATACTCATGCCAAAGAATAACTTGGAAAAATCCCAGGATGGAGAGTGCTGATGATTCACAATAATGACCCCAAAGGGCCCTCGCCACACGGCGATACCGAACTGGGCCTGAGGCTTTCATCCATCCGTCTTCGAGTGGGTCTGACTCAGACCGATATTGCAAGAAAGGTCGCAGTCAGCCGACAACACATTTCGAATATCGAAACAGGAATGACGAGCCCGACAGTGCAGGTACTGCAAGACTATCTGCAAACCTGCGGTACGGACCTGGCTGAGTTTTTTTATGGGCCTCTTCCAATCAACCAAACGCGACGACAGCGGGAGTACCACAGCAAGCTTCAGGCTCTGCTGGAAAACGACACGACATCTCCAGCCCTCACAAAGGTTCTCGATGCTTTCATGACATCCATGCAGTCTTCGCTGACAGCGGTCGTACAACCGATTCGTGTGCAAGTGCGGCACGCACGACATAAGCGGGAAGACGGGAGCCTTGATCAGGCCTCCTAACTGCGCAAGGGCTGCGCCTTGACGTCCCAACTTGAAGATGCGGCTGCGCAGCCCGTGCGTTTTTGAGGTTCTGGGTCATGGGTTAATGAGTTCGGAGCGCTACGTCCGTGCAACGATTCCGGAGCAACTTTCTGGATCAGGTTGTAGATGCGTTCTTGTCAGGATTGGTCATTTGTATGCTATGCACGTGACGGGGAACGCAGGGCAGTGCCGCAGAACGGTGAGACCAGCCAGAAATGTGGAGTTTATAAAAGCGATTGCTGTTGGGCAGAGATCGTCATCAACGTAGGTTCGATCTTCCCTGATTGTCCAAACCATCCAAAATTCACAACGATGTGGAAGCCAGTCGTAGACGGGAAGATCAGCCGAGTGACCGGAAAGAAATCGGAGTCCGATCCACAGCTCACATTGAGAATCGCCGGGAACAAAGGCATCTTCATAGATGTGAAGATGTGTCAGGCGTTCTCTACGTTTTGGTCCACAGCCGCTCGGTGCTGTACCTGGAAGCCCTGAGAAACCAGACGCGGCGTAACGCCCATTCTTTTCGGTGGAGCTTACACTGTCGATCCTAGGAGCATCCCACGTAGGACGCGGAATTCTACACGCCAGGCCCGGCGTTAGAGAATGCGTCATGCAATGTTTCAAACCAAACGACGTCGTCCTCATTCTTCCCAAGTATGCCCCTCTTTACCCTGGTCATTCAGCCGTAGTCACCGGCGTGACTGCTCATCCGTTTCGCCCAATGTTTAATGAGTACGCTCTCGAATTTCCGGATCGCTCAAGTGCCAACCTGTTCGAGTTCCAAATCATCGAAGATGTGCTCAATTACACGACTTTTATCGCCTCCCTTGTTTTTGACAGTTGGGAACATCCGGCCACGCCAGGATCTTGCGGTCTACCTTCCGGCCGGCAAATCATCCTTCAGACGCCCGGATTTGATCTGGACATGAGAGTTCGCGTTAACAAACCACGTGCATCAATCATTGGACAAATCCGTGAAAGAAGTACGAAGAATCTTTTGAAAGATCTTGAGGTCCGCTTGATGAACGAGGGCATGCCCATAACGACCGCCATGTCCGACGGTCTCGGTCTTTTTGAATTTAGCGATGTCCCCTGCGTATCACTGAACATCCTGGCTGTAATTCCGCAGTACGTCTCCCGGATTTTAGGTGCGTTCTCGATCTAAACCAGGCATCTACCATCGTGCGAGATTGCATTTGTCGCTCCACAAGGATTCGCCGGATCCACGGCCGGTACAGTCCGTCGGCGAAATCGTCGCGATCCTGAAGTGGACAGCCTTCACCCGCAGGACAATCAGTCGAAGCTTTGTTACTTTCCGAAAGAGATTCCGTTCTTCCGCTTGTCTATCGAGCGCGTATCAGCAGCAAATACATTTTCCAATTCCGGCGCGATTTGTGATGAGCCGACGACTGTCTTCAGATCTTTCATCTGAACCGGATTCGTGGACTGCGCCGTGTCGTAATAAAAACGTCTGAGATGATAGAGCCGCGAATTTGGTTCCGCCGGTCGCGCCAGGATGTCGGCAATCGTGTCGGTGGCGAATTTTTAATTTCGTTCAAGAATCCGCCTGCCGCGCTGNNNNCACCACGACCGTTATCCGAATCGTCCGACCTGGAGGTTTACGGTCGGTGATTGCGGAATCCGTTCTCATCAAACATCAACTTTTGATCGTGAATCGGTCTCACCGCCGCGCACCCAATCTCCGCGTGTTGGATCGGCTGATCGCCGGTTTATGTTCGCTGTGGATGAAGCCGAAACGTCTATTGCGATCGCATTCAAGCCCTCGACTCTATTGAATTTCCATCGCGCTCTGGTTCAGAGAAAATACCGGTTGCTCTTTTCGCCAAAGGACCGAGCGAAACCCGGACCAAAAGGTCCGGACCGGGACGTAATTCGAGCGGTTGTCATATGAAGCAACGCAATCCGATGTGGGGATGTCCCCGTATTGCTGACCAGATCGGGTTGGCCTTTGGACTATCCATTAATAAGGATGTCGTGCGGCGGATTCTTGCCGCCTACTACCATCCATCTGCGGATGGAAACGGCCCGTCCTGGCTCACCTTCATCGGTCACGCGAAGGACAGCCTTCACAGCATCGACTTGTTCCGATGTGAATCGGTGGCTTTGCGGACATACTGGGTGTTGGTCGTCATGGATCAGTACACTCGGCGGATCATCGGATTCGGGGTTCACGCTGGCATCGTGGATGGC
>QHXD01000102.1:0-536 GCA_003223895.1 Acidobacteriota bacterium | reverse complement strand
TCGAGCGATTCGATGGCAAACGGTGCCGAGATATCTGAGTTCGGATCATGATCCGTTGTATCGATTCCATCAGTGGCAGGCCAACCTGAGAGTACTGGGCGTGACGGAAATCAAAACAGTTCCGTACGTGCCCCTGTCCCATCCCTTCGTTGAAAGACTGATTGGAACTTTTGTTCTGGACAACAAAAGTTCCGTTTTGTTGCCATTCCCGTTATGTGGCGGTCGTTCAGACAACCAGCAACTGGAACTGCTCGCACCGGCTCGACCGCCACATAACTGATCGAGGCGCTCTTGCAGGAGTGGGCTGCTGAGGTGGCGCTGCACCACCGCTGGGGATCTAAAAAGCTCATCAAACATGTTCGACCTCCAAAGTTGGGGATTGAATAACCATCCCGACTGTAGAGGAGGCCGAAGCAACTTATGTTGCGGAGAGGCCGAGGGGCCCTAAAGCCGATAGGCCGGTGTGGCTTCTCCGCCACATAACGGGAATCGCAACAAAGTGGAACAATTCGCCGCGAATGCCGCGACCATCTTCT
>QHXD01000761.1:1744-4436 GCA_003223895.1 Acidobacteriota bacterium | reverse complement strand
CTTCGTTCCGGCCGGTGATTGAGTCAGGCGCCTGATGATGTGTTCAGTGGAACCGACATCATCGGAAAGCTGAATTACTTCGAACCGGCACTCTGGATGAGAAATGACTCGAATTCCAGGATGCCGTTCTCTCAACTGGGCAACATGCTGAGGCAGGAAACGCTGGTGCACCGAGCAGTGCCCTTTCCACAGAACGATCCGGCTGTTGCTCAAAGTTTCGGCCGAATTTCCGCCAAGCTCTTCGTAAGGATCCCAAACAGCCATTTCTTCCAGGCGGAATCCCAGGCTGTGGGCCGTGTTTCTTCCCAGGTGCTGATCGGGAAGGAAAAGAATCTTGTCGGATCGCTCCAGGGCCCAACGCATGACCTGGGCTGCATTCGACGAAGTGCAGACCGCGCCGCCGTGACGGCCGCAAAATGCCTTGATGGTCGCGGCCGAGTTCATATAGGTGATCGGGATGATTTTCCCCGGAGTGAGGCGTTCCAGTTCCTCCCAGCAAGTTTCGACCTGATCGACAGCAGCCATGTCGGCCATCGAACAGCCGGCGCTGAGATCCGGCAGTACGACCTTCTGATAGTCCGCGCTCAGGATGTCGGCGCTTTCGGCCATGAAGTGTACGCCGCAAAAGACGATGTACTCGGCGTCCTTGCGATTGGCGGCCCACTCGGCAAGCTTGAACGAGTCCCCGCGAACGTCGGCGAACTTGATGACCTCATCTCGTTGATAATGATGGCCCAAAATAACCAGGCGGCGGCCGAGCCTCGCGCGGGCCTCACGGATTCGGGTATCGGTTTCGTTGTCATTCAGCCGCGCAAAGCGGTCCGGCAGTAAGGTCTGTAGCATCGAATTGAACTCCCTATCCTAGCACAGCCGGCCAAACCCGCGCCGAGCCTAAAGTTTGCCGGTCCCGCCTCCGATACATGGTTGGGCGAAGTATATGAGTACAATAGTCGATTACAGACGGAAGTTACATTGCGTTAGAGACTTACCCACCCTGCCGGTCATTGCGCAGAAGGTGTTGAGTCTGGCCGACGATGACGAATCGGGCGCCGAAAAGCTGGCCGAGATCATTTCCAGCGACCAGGCACTGGCGGTCAAAGTCTTAAGTCTGGCGAATTCAGCGTATTACGGGCATCGCGCAAAAATCGGCACAATCCGCCATGCCGTCATTGTGATCGGCATGAACATGCTGAAGCAGCTCTCACTCGGCGTAATCGTCTGTGGGACACTCGGCAAGCGTGGCAGGAATCGCACGGAGTTCTGGAAACATTCGTTCGGGACAGCGATGGCTTCATCGATGATTGCGCAGAAAACCATGATGGCTGAAACCGACCTCTGCTTCATGGCCGGTCTGCTTCACGATGTCGGAAGGATGATCATCGATGCCTATTTCCCGGAAGACCCGGAAATGGATCACACCGAGATCGGCGCCTGGATGGCGGAAAGATGGCAATTGCCTCCGAAGCTCGTGATGGCCATCGCGCATCACCATTCATTGGCTCCCGAACATCTTTCCGAGCGAATCGTTTCCTGCGTTCATGCCGCGAATGTATGTGCCAAGCTCGCTCTGGACCATAAGACAACCGAAGTGGCGCCTGAAGTGTTGCGTGCAGTCGGTCTGAATCAGGCCAAGTTTCTGGAGGCAGTGGTGGACCTTAAGAACCGAAGAATGGAAATCGAAAGGTTTCTTACTTAGATAACTCATGCCGAACGATACCGAACGCCCCTTTGCCGAACGCCGCAATGGCGAACGCCGCATTGCCGAACGCCGCATTGCCTCTCTCGCCTCCGCTCTGGATAAAGCGAATACCAGCATGCGGAGCAAGATGGATGAGCTCTCCATGGTCCGGCGTGTGGGCGATGCCATCAGCCAGCATACGTCGATCTGGAGCCTGTCGTCGGAACTCGTCAACGCCATCGCGGAAACCGTAGCCTGCAAATATGCCCTGATCTACGCCGGTTCCGGTTCAAGGCCTTTCGACCTCCAGGCAGTTTCGAACATCTACTCAGGCGTCGAACAATTTCGTTCAAATATCGACGGCACACGCCTCGTTCGATATCTCGAAGAGAACAACAGCCCGGTTCACGTGGAAGACCTCAGTGGGAATGCAACATGGTCTCCCGGATGGCCTCTCCCGAAGACTCTGGCCTCATGGCTCTGCGTACCGCTGCTGGCGCGAACTCAAGTTCGCGGCGTCCTCTGCCTGGCAGACGACGCGCCGGGCGCGTTTGATGAAAAGACGTTGCGAACGCTGATGATCGTTGTGCCCCAGATCTCGAGCGCGTTTGCGAACATCGGTCTTTACAACCACCTCCGCGAATCGGAGCTGAAATACCGGACCCTGGTGGCCCGGATCCAGGACGTGGTTTACATCTGCGATAAGAACTGGCACATCGTCGATGCGAATCCCGCGGCCGAAGCGATGTTTGGGGGAAGCATCGTCGGAAGGACGCTGACCGAACTCTTCACGAAACCCAGCACTGCTTGCGAGTTTGTCGAGGTCGTACGAATCTCAGGCAGCGTTCAAAACTTTGAAACTGAGCTCCTGAACGCCGCGAATGAGAGAATTGTGACCTTGTTGAGCTGCGTTGCCGACGGTGATCGTTACTCCGGCATCATCAAGGACGTGACCGAACGCACGCATCTGGTTGAGCAGATTGCGCGAGCCCAGAAGATGGAATCGATCGGCAC
>QHXD01000761.1:0-1690 GCA_003223895.1 Acidobacteriota bacterium | reverse complement strand
GCCCTCAAGTTTGCCGACGTCATCGTTAAGGCAGCGAAACGCGCCGGCCAGTTGACAAGGCAGTTGCTGTCGTTGTCGCGAAAGGACGCAGTCACTCGTCGAGTTGTAAATTTGAATGAAGCCGTCCGCACGACGGGCAAACTGCTGAGCGAAACACTGGATCGAAAGATTCGTCTGGAGTTCGATCTGACGCCGGAAACCACGAATATCAAAGCCGACGAAACGCAGCTTGGCCAGGTGCTGCTGAACCTCGCGATCAATGCACGCGACGCGATGCCCGAAGGCGGAACGCTCCGGTTCACGACTCGAACCGAAGACGACAAGGTGACAGTTCGAGTAACCGATACCGGGACCGGGATCGATCCCGAAAACCTGTCGAGGATCTTTGATCCTTTCTTCACTACCAAGGAAAAAACCAAGGGAACGGGCCTCGGCCTCAGTGTCGTGTACGGAATCGTGAAACAGACGGGCGGTACCATCGACGTGAAGAGCGAACTGGACCTTGGAACTGAGTTCATCATTACCTTCCCGGCGTCAAGCGAACCCCGTAAGGACACCGCGCAGAAGGAGACCAGGCTAGCAGGTGGCGCCGAAAAGATCATGGTTGTGGACGACGAGCCGGAGATGCTGAATCTGCTCGAGACTGCCATGAAGGATCTCGGCTATACCGTGGTGTGCGCCAAGAACGGCATGGAAGCCGTCGAGCAGGCAGCCGAGGATATCAAGCTCGTCATCCTCGACATGATCATGCCCGAAATGGACGGCATGACCGCCCTTCGTTTCATCCGCCAGAAAACACCCGATGTAAAAGTGTTGATTTCCAGCGGATATACCTCTCCAGAGAAGGTGCCGATGCTGGAAAGAATTGGTATCGAAGGGTTCGTCCAGAAACCCTACGAACTCGGGAAACTCGCGTCCACCGTCAGAGACGTGCTTGACGGAGTCGCAGTCTAACACGTACCATTCCCGTGGATTTTAATAACTGTGCGGGGCATTATAGATGGCAGATGACGAGAAGTCGAAAACGGCGAAATGGCCTTCATACACCATGGTCGATCCGCGCATGCGGAAGATCTATTTTCAGTTTTACCAGGAAACCTACAAGGCTTCTCATCTTGATCGAAAGACCAAGGAGCTGATTGCCATCGCCGCATCACTTGCAAGCCACTGCAAGGGATGCCTTGAAGGACACATCAAGAAGGCGCTGAAATACGGCGCTACCAAAGAAGAGCTCAGCGAAACCATTGCCATCACCATGGGCGTGAACGCGGCGGCCATGGTCGATCTCACCGACATTGCGGCAGAGAACCTGCGGATCCGGCATTTCGATGGTACACGTGCTCCGGAGGAACCTCGCGAAGTGTCTCCGGAGGAATAAGCGATGCTCCGCAGCCTGATCCTTCTCGTTATTTTCTCGATTCAATTCGGTCAGCGTGACGTCGTTCCCGCCGGATCGCACGTCGAGTACAAGACTTTCCAGAGCAAGGTGCTCGCCCGGGAGCTCGGATACGGCATCTATCTGCCTCCTTCCTACAAGACATCCACGAAGCGGTATCCGATTGTGTACTTCCTTCATGGAATGTTCGAGAACGAAATGCGGTGGAGCACCCGGGGCGGAACGGACCTGATGCTGGATCGCATGATCGCCGAGGGAAAGATCGGCGAGTTCATAGTGGCACTTCCAAATGGC
>QHXD01000760.1 GCA_003223895.1 Acidobacteriota bacterium | reverse complement strand
AGGAAAGACATGTGGGGATTTACGCTCTTGTGTTCGTACTGAACCATGCGGCCCGAGTCACCTGGATTCTTTTGCCGCCACACATGAAGGGTCAGCTTCATTACTTGTAACTCCGTTGCGTCGGATGGACATACTCAAAGATAAGCGGTTCCTTGTTCAGCACCGGCGATTTCTTCGGTCCCGCGTATTCCCACGCGGCCACATACGCGTAATTCGCGTCATCCCGAAGCGCTTCGCCATCGGGCGTCTGGAATTCTTCCCGAAAATGTCCACCGCACGACTCATTTCGATGCAGTGCGTCCAGGCACATCAGCTCGGCAAATTCCAGAAAGTCCGCAACGCGGCCGGCATCTGCCGAGAACGTTCACGTTTTTCCAGAATTCTTCGCGAAGTTCAGGAATACGCTGCAGCGCCGTCTTCAAACCCTTCTCGTTGCGGGCCATGCCACAGTAGTCCCACAGCAGCTTGCCCAGCTCGCGGTGGAACGATGTCACGGTCCGTTGGCCCTTGATGGAAAGCAGCCGCCGGGTTTGCTCGGCCACAGCGGCTTCCGCATCACGCGCGGCGGGATGACTTACGTCGGCCTTTTCCAGTTTCGTATTGGCCAGGTAATCGCCAACCGTGTAGGGAATGATGAAATAACCGTCTGCCAATCCCTGCATCAGTGCGCTGGCACCCAGCCGGTTGGCGCCGTGATCGGAGAAATTGGCTTCGCCGATGGAGTAGAGGCCGGGAATCGTCGTCATGAGGTTGTAATCCACCCAGAGGCCGCCCATCGTGTAGTGAATGGCCGGATAGATTCTCATGGGAGCTTCATATGGGTTCTCACCCGTTATGCGCTCGTACATGTCGAAAAGATTGCCGTAGCGCTCATCGATGATTTGCTTGCCCAGGCGTTTGATCGCCTCCGCAAAATCCAGATAAACGCCCAGGCCGGTTCCTACACCGAGGCCTTCGTCGCATACGGCTTTGGCATTACGTGATGCCACGTCGCGCGGAACGAGATTCCCGAAACTGGGGTACTTGCGCTCCAGATAATAATCGCGCTGGTTTTCGGGAATCTGGTTCGGCGGACGCGTGTCTCCCTTTTTCTTCGGAACCCAGATGCGCCCATCGTTGCGGAGCGATTCACTCATCAACGTCAGCTTCGATTGATACTCGCCGGTGACCGGGATGCATGTCGGATGGATCTGCGTGTAGCAGGGATTGGCCATCGCGGCGCCACGTTTGTGGGCACGCCAGATTGCAGTGCAGTTGGAACCTTTCGCATTGGTGGAAAGATAGAAGACGTTTCCATACCCACCCGTACCGAGGACAACGGCATCGGCGAAGTTAGACTCTATTTTTCCCGTGACCAGGTTTCGCGTGGTGATGCCTCGAGCCTTTCCGTCGATGACGATCAGGTCCAGCATCTCCTTTCGCGGGAACATCGTCACTTTTCCCGCGGTGACCTGGCGGAGGAGCGCCTGATACGCGCCCAGCAGAAGTTGCTGGCCTGTCTGACCACGCGCATAGAATGTCCGGGACACCTGCGCGCCGCCGAACGAACGATTCGTCAGAGCGCCCCCATATTCGCGTGCGAATGGCACGCCTTGTGCCACGCACTGATCGATGATGTTCAGGCTGAGTTGTGCCAGGCGGTAGACGTTCGATTCGCGGGCTCGGAAGTCGCCTCCTTTGACCGTGTCGTAGAACAGGCGATAAACGCTGTCGCCGTCGTTTTGATAATTCTTGGCGGCATTGATGCCGCCCTGAGCGGCGATGCTGTGTGCGCGCCGGGGACTGTCCTGGAAACAGAAGCACTTCACGTTGTAGCCCAGCTCGGCCAGCGACGCAGAAGCCGACGCACCGGCAAGGCCCGATCCGACGACAATAATGTTGTACTTCCGCTTGTTCGCCGGATTCACCAGCTTCATTTCGAACCGATGCCGGTCCCATCGATTTTCAATCGGCCCCGACGGTATCCTGGCATTCAATTCCATTGTTACTACCTCACCAGCCCCGTCAGGACCGCCAGGGGAACGGAAACGAATCCCGCGATGAGAAGCCATGAAAAGACCGCGGCGAATGTCTTGATCATCGGTGTGTACCTGGGGTGACTGAATCCGACGGATTGGAACATGCTCCAGATGCCGTGGCTCAGGTGCATGCCGACCAGGACCATGGCCACGATGTAGGCGATCGCCACCGGAATCACGTGAAAGCCGTTGACGAGATTGTCGTAAGCGTCGAGTTCGACAAAATTCGGATGGACGGTTCCCGTTGTCAGGTGAAGAAGGTGGAAGATCACGAATGCGAAGATGATTGGACCGCTCCACATCATTGTCCGCGATGCGTAGCTCGCCTGGACGTTGGCTCGTTTTCGGTATCCGATCGGCCGTGCTTCCTTCTTGATCATCGTGAGTTCAATCGAGGCCCAGATATGAAGAATGACAGAGATAAGCAGGACTATTCGAACCGTCCACAGGAGTGCCGGATTTCCGTGCAGCGTCTCCGCGTAATGATTCATCACGGCTCGGCCCAAAAAAATCTGAAGATTGCCAAGCATATGTGCGATCAGGAATCCGAACAGGATCAGCCCGGTGACCGCCATTACGGCCTTCTTGCCGATGGTCGAATCGTAAAAACGGGCGACTCGCGTCAGGTGTCTACTCGCTATTACAGTGCTCATGCGTCCTCACTTTCGCAGACAGCCAAACGGATTATTGTAACAGGAGTCTCGGACGTATTCGGACAGCGCATTCCCCTCCTGGGACAGGAGGGGTCTGGAGATTGGCCATTTTTTCGGAGGTTGTGAGCAATGGTGTCCGCATTGGCGTCTCCAATTTTTGCACTTCGTTGTGCGAGCGGTCATGCACACGAAACGTGACTCTGAATTCCCCTCCTAGATTAGGAGGGGTGGCTGCGCCATCAATAAATGCGGCGAAGCCTCCTTAGCCGGCGCAGACGGGGTGGTCGATCAATGTTGCGAAGCCACCTTA
>QHXD01000769.1 GCA_003223895.1 Acidobacteriota bacterium | reverse complement strand
CGTAATGATGCGTCCATCTCCGCTGATAGCAGGAGCGTTAGCTGCATTCGGCCCGGACGTGCTGTTAGCGTTGCCAGGTGGCTCACCGGGAACCTGCTCCCCCGGGTAAGCAAGCGAAACGCGTTCGGTAGATCCCGTTTCACGATCGTGGACTAAGATGTCACCAGTCCCGTTCACATCATCGGACACAAGAGCCGCGAAACTATGGAACGCGACATATCGTCCATCGGCGGTGATCGATGGAACACCGCACCGGCAACTTGCCGTCGGGCAGGCTCCTTGGGTGCCATTCGGAGTCACCGATACCCGCTCGGTTTGGCCGGTCTGCCGGTCGCGGACGAACACGTCCCAAGCCGCGTTGGTGTCGCTTGGGATCAGGGTCGTAGCCGCGCTGATAAAGGCCACAAATCGTCCGTCGCCGCTGATCGACGGGGACCAGGAGCATCCGTCCTGTACTCCAGTCATTCCGACCGACACCAGCTCGGTGGTTCCCGTCTGCCGATCATGGACATAGACGTCGCTTGGATTGGTCTGACCACTGCCGGCACAAGTCGAATGGTTGACGTTCCCGGTCACCAGATTGGTCGCGAAACTCCTAAAGGCAACGTAACGTCCGTCGGCGCTGATCGACTGCTCGTACGAGAGACCATCTGCCTGAGTGCCATCGCTGGCCACTGACACTCGCTGAGCTGTCCCAGTCTGCATGTCCCGGACGAAGATGTCCGCCGTTTGATTGGTGTCCGCGCCGCTAACGAGGTTCGACGCGAAACTGGCGAAGGAAACGTAACGCCCATCCGCGCTGATGGAAGGATACCAGGAAGAAAAGACGCAACTCGCCCAGTTGCAAGAGGGCGGGCTGCCGTCTGGAGCCACCGATATCCATGTGTTTGTCCCTGTTTGGCGGTCGAGGACATGGACATCTTGGCTGGAATAACCGGAGACGGAGTACGCCAGATAGCGACCATCGGCACTCAATGCCAGTGTGCCGTCGCCAGTGGAACTTGCTGGGGTATCGGTGACCCCAGTCTGCCGGTCATAAATGCCTACGACACAGCAACCAAAGGGAAAACCGCCGTTGAACGCCACGTAGCGTCCATCGCCGCTGACTGCGACCGGGGACGTAGATTTTGTGGAGCCGGCATTCGCCGCTAACATTTTCACAGTGACGCCGGGGCGAGGGTATGGCGCTGGGCTTGATGGCGTCGCAAAGCTGAACATCGCCAGCAAGGCAGCCCCCAAGCAGAGACTGAAAGCTATTAAGAAGCGCGGATTAAAAGTGCCGGAGGAGGAAGCGTTATTCTTTCGCATGGTGGTTTTCGTTGGGGTTGCTTGGGCTTGAGGTCGTTCAGAGCTGCGGGGTTTTGGTTGAGGCAGAGCGGTGCTTGTGCGGCTTTTGATTATGTTCTTTCCATTCTCCGGGTCATACCGCTTAGGTCTGTCGGCTTCCTGCGATACCCATCAACGAGCGAAGCCAGCTTCCGCGACGAGGTTCTCTTCTTTGTTAGCTTTTGAGCGGAGCGGCCAGCTCTAGCGTCTTTTCGGCCCGTGGCAACAAGTGGCTCTGCCTGTTGCCAAAAAGATTCAAACATTATTGTCAGGCTCTGCGCCAATTGTTCGTGCTTGATGACAAGCGCCCGCATCTGAGTGCCCGGCATGCTCAGGGGCAGAAGCACGACCTGGGTGTCAAAAATCGCGACTTTATGTGGCAGTCCGCCGTCATAAACGCGCATTTCCTCTCCTCCCGCGATCCATGGGTCGAGGTACGGTGCGATCGTCGGATCCTCAATTGCCGCTCGCTCGTAGAGACCCCTGATGCAGACGCCGCGCTTTCGAGCTTTTGCTTGCGCGGGATTGTCCCCGCGCGGATTCAAGATCGGGGCCTTAACAATGATATCAATCTGACGCTCGGTCTCGAGCTGGAGGCGATCGAAACGCTCGGCAATTACCTTGGGGCTGCGAAGTACCTGGATCAATTCTCCCGACATCGCTTCGGCCGAAGTTACAAACGGAGCCATCCGCTGAGCGAGCTGATTGGCGAGGCGCTCCCTTCGCACAAGCTCTTCTCGTTCCCGCACGACCAGTGCGGGCAATGCTTCATTGGGTGGTACCGCGGTGAATCTGCTGCCGTAACCGGCGCCTCCTTCGACTGCACCCTTATCTACTAATGAGCAGAGGATTGGATAAACACTACTGCGTTGCACTCCCGCCAGATTGGCAATGGCGGCTGCCCCCATTGAGCCGTTGTTGGCCAGCACAACGTAAACCTGCGCTTCCGGAGCCGATAAGCCGAGTTGCTGAAGCTCTGAAGTAAAGTTTCCATTCCACATGTTGTCGTCGAGTTCCACAACATGTATTCGAACCCCGAAATAGAATGGCCGTATCGACGCGAATTTTAATTCCCCGAATTATGGCAGCGCCGTGCCCGATTTTCGAACGAAATGTCCGCGGCATTACAGAACGTCACCGGGCCGGCGAAGTTAAAGACCAGCGTGTAATCGCTATTCGCACCGCCGCTCCGGCATGAACGAGGCGGGTCACTTTTGGTTTACGACAAGTTAATAATTTGACGCTGCCGGCACTGCCACCAGTCGTATTGTTGGTTCTTAGCTTAGGGCAGTTGGGCTGACACCTGGGCTTTGGTAATGCCAACGTCGGTGTTGTTGATAGTTCCGCTTGCGTTCACATCGTAACGGAA
>QHXD01000101.1 GCA_003223895.1 Acidobacteriota bacterium | reverse complement strand
TCTCCGCGGTCTGGATCGGACTCTTTCTGTCCAAGAAAATCACGGTTCCGATCGAAGCGCTGTCGGTAGCCACGCGAGAGCTGTCCGCCGGCGATCTCAGCCACCGTGTGAACATCCAGGCCGAGGACGAGCTCGGGCTGCTCGTCACCCTGTTCAACGACATGGCCGAGCAACTTCAGGGCACCACGCGGGAACTCGAATCGAGGCGCCGATACATGGAGATCATCCTCGAGAGCATCCCGGCCGGGGTGATTTCCGCGGATCCCGACCTGCGAGTAAACAAGATCAACCGAGCGGCGCGGACGATGTTCTCGAATGAAGATGCAGCCACGCTCGGCCAGATCTTCCGGGAGGATCTGCACTTCATCCGCGACCTGCTTCGCGATGCCGGAACCAACGCGGTCACACGCGATATCGCATTTACAACCCGCGGGCCTGCTCACAGTGCCGTCACGGCAACCCGGCTCATGAGCGGCGAGTTCCTTCTCGTGATTGAAGATCAGACCGAAGTAGTGCGCGCCCAGAAGGCCAGCACCTGGCGTGAAGTGGCGCGGCGTCTGGCTCACGAGATCAAGAATCCCCTGACGCCGATCCAGCTTTCCGCCGAACGCATTGGGAGAAACATCGCCCGCCTTCCGTCGGCGAGTCCGAGAGTCACGAATGTGATCGAGGAGTGTGTCGAAGCGATCGTGGAAGAGGTTTCAAGTCTGAAGAATCTCGTGGACGAATTTGTTCGCTTCGCCCGCTTGCCAGCGGTGTCGCGCGTTCCGAACAGCATGAAGGACCTGGTCGATAAGACGATGGCGCTTTACGAAGATCGATTGGATGGAGTGAAGGTGTCCGTCGATGTCCCTGAAGACCTGCCGCCCATCCTGATGGACTCTCTTCAGATGAAGCGTGTCCTGGTCAACCTGCTGGATAATGCTCTCGAAGCGCTTTCCAGCGAGCCGGAGCCGGAATTGAAAATTCGTTGCGAGCTCGCGCGCGACGAGACCATGGCCCGGTTGACCATTGCCGATACCGGCCGCGGCATCGCGCCTGACGACCGCGAGCGGCTCTTCAGCCCGTATTTTTCAACGCACAAAAACGGCACGGGCCTGGGCCTTGCCATTTCCAGCCGCATTGTGGACGACCACGTCGGGTATATCGGAGCGGAACCGAATTCCCCGAAGGGCACACGATTTGTGGTTGAGCTACCTGTATGCCAAGAATCCTCATTGTCGATGACGAGCCCGGCATCCGGCAGTCGCTGAAGGGCGTCTTCGAAGACGAAGGTTTCACAACTGAGGCCGTGGCCAGCGGCGAAGAGTGCCTCAAGAAGATCGAGTCGAATTCCTACGATCTCGTTCTGCTCGATATCTGGCTGCCCGGCGCGGACGGTCTCGAAACCTTGCGGCGGTTGCGAGAGAAGTCGCCGGACACGCGCGTGGTCATGATCTCGGGCCACGCGACCATCGCCACCGCTGTCAGCGCGACTAAACTCGGGGCATACGACTTCATCGAAAAGCCGCTCTCACTCGAGCACACTCTGCTGATCGCGCGCAACGCGCTCTCTCACCGGCGCCTGGAAAAGGCCAATGATCTGCTCCGGCATCAACTGGAGGACCGATTCAACATTGTCGGCGAAAGCATACCCGTCAAGGCGCTCCGGAAGCAGATCGCGATCGTGGCCCCCACCAACAGCCGCGTCCTTATCTACGGCGAAAGCGGCACGGGCAAGGAGCTGGTCAGCCGTAATATCCATTTCCTGAGCAGCCGCGCCAACGCGCCCTTCGTCGAGGTGAATTGCGCGGCAATCCCCGAGGAACTCATCGAAAGCGAACTCTTCGGCCACACCAAGGGGTCGTTCACCGGCGCGAGCGACGCGAAAAAAGGAAAGTTCGAGCTCGCCGACGGTGGAACGCTCTTTCTGGACGAGGTCGCCGACATGTCGCTCAAAACGCAGGCCAAGGTGCTGCGCGCTGTCGAGGAACAGAGCTTCCAGCCGATCGGCGCGCCGGCAGCCGTGCGGGCCGACGTCCGCGTTATCACGGCCACCAACAAGAATCTTCAGAATGAGATCGCCTCCGGCCGTTTCCGGGAGGATCTTTTTTACCGCCTGAATGTGATTCCCTTCCTCGTGCCGCCGCTGCGCGAGCGGCGCGAAGACATCCCGGTCCTAGCTCGTTATTTCATGCGGGTGTTCTCCGCCGAGCACGGACGCCCGGCAAAGGATTTCAGTTCGGAAGCCCTCGACATGCTGGTGGATTACTCGTGGCCGGGAAACGTCCGGGAACTGCGGAACGAGATCGAACGGCTCGTCATCATGGCTCCGGACGCGGTCGTTCAGGCGGAGGATCTATCCCTGCCCAACGGAAACTCCGGATCGCGCGCCTCCACGCTCCACGAAGCACGTGCGCAGTACGAGCGGGAGTTCATCCTTTCCAAGCTCAAAGAGAACAATTGGAACATCTCGCAAACTGCGCGGCTTCTTGGGCTTGAGCGGAGTTATCTCTACCGGAAGATGAAGGCGTATGGTATTGAGAAGTAAGGCAGGAGATTTTGAAATTGGACGAATCCTGCATCTCAAATCCGAAATCCGAAATCTCAGATTGGACCTCTCAAGTCCGGAAGTTTGAGATGCAGGATTCGTCCAATTTCAAAATCTTAATCAGAACGTCCGGTAATTCGTGAACTGAAGCTCCAGCCCGAAGTCCGCCCCCTTGAGCAGCTGAATCGCTTCCTGGAGCAGGTCCCGGCTTTTCCCGCTCACGCGCACGAGGTCGCCCTGGATCGAGGCCTGGACCTTGATCTTGCTGTCCTTGATCTTTTTCACGATCTCTTTACACTTCTCGACGGGTATGCCCGACTGGATCGTGATCTCCTGCCGTGCTGTTGAGCCCGCGGCCGGCTGGATAGGACCGTAGGTGAAGTTCTTCAGAGGAACTTTCCGCTTGGCGAGTTTCTGTTGAAGGATGTCGACAACCGCCTTTACTTTGAAGTCGTCAACGCTCTGCACCACCAGCTTATTGTCCTTTTCATTCAGGTCGATCTGGGATTTGGAATCCTTCAGATCGAATCGCGTCACGACCTCTTTGCGCGCCTGCTGAACCGCGTTGAGGACCTCGGGCATATCGACAATGGATACGACATCAAAACTATTGTCCGGCATAGGAGCTAGTATAATCCCTCGCCGACAACCGATTATGAGACTTTCCCGGCTTCTCCAGTTGCGATGCCCGGTATGCGGAGTAGGAAAGCTGTTCCATGGATATTTCGACAACCCGGAACGCTGTCCGAATTGCGGGTTCTACTTCATGCGCGAGTCGGGGTACTTTCTGCCTCACGTCGCGATTGGTTACGGTGGAACGGTCCTCGTTGCTCTCGGCTCGTGGCCGCTGCTGCGGTATGTCTTCGGAATCGAGTCCGCCACCCTCACGCTGAGTATCATGATCGCGGTGGCTGTGGTCTTCGGCATTTGGTTTGTGCGCTACTCCAAAGTGATCTGGCTGGCAATAGATCTGACGCTGAATCCGCCGTCGGCGGACGATTTCGAATCGAGAGGAAGAAAATGAGTACAGGGCATTCTTTAGCCGCGAATTACGCGAATTACGCAGATGGGCGCATCTAACGATTGTTTTAAGCGCCCATCTGCGTAATTCGCGTAATTCGCGGCTAAAGAATGCCCTGTACTCATCATTTTCCGGGCCAGAAGTTCCTTCCCTCATCGAAAACTCTCTTCGGCGTGAGGATCTTCCTGCGATACGTCAGCACCGTTTCACCCTTCTGATTAATGGCCCGCGTCGCAATGTAGACGATTCCCCGATCAGGCTTGCTTTTCGATTCCTGCTTGTCGAGCACGGTCGACTCGGCATAAATCGTGTCGCCGTGCCAGACCGGACCGGTGTGCTGAATATCCTCGTACACCAGTGTCGCGATCGATCGCAGGCTCATATCCGCAACGCTCATGCCGACGGCCAGGCTGAACACAAACGTTCCGTTCACCAGGCGCTTTCCGTGCTGGAGCTGGGAACAATAGTGCTCGTCGATATGCAGCGGGTTCTGGTTCATGGTCATGAGGCTGAACATCGTGTCGTCGAATTCGGTAATCGTCCGGCCGGGCCAATGGCGATAAACTTCACCCACTTCAAAATCTTCGTAGTATCTGCCCTGACTCATGTATGATTCCCTCACTTCCGTGGCTTATCGTTGGGTCATTCTTATTTTCGGGATGCTGGCCTATACCACCAGCTACTTCGCCCGGTCAAATTACACCGGCATAGCGAAGTTTGTCTCTGCGGATCTTGGTCTGGACAAATCCATGCTCGGCGCCATGGGATCGGTGTTTTTCTACGCCTATGCGCTGGCTCAGATGCCGTGGGGTGTGAGTTCGGACCGGTGGGGCAGCCGAAAAGTAGTCGGGCTTGCGATCTTTTTCACTTCCGCAACACTTTTCGGGTTCGCCACAAGCGCCAGTTACAACCAGCTTCTATTCTGGCGAATCATGAACGGCGTCGCGGCTGCCGGCGTGTACGTTGTCATGGCTGGGGCGCTTTCACGATGGTTTTCGCCTGCCGAGCGAGGCCTCTCGCAGACAGCATTCGGCGCCAGTGGAGCGGTCGGCGAAGGAGTCGCGAATCTCATCGTGCCGTACGTCGCCATTAACATCGCATCGGGTTGGCGGCAATCGACCGACATTATGGCGGCAGCCGTCGCCCTGATCGGAATCGCATGTGTGGTATTCCTTCGATCGGCTCCGCAGGGACACCAGGCTACGGAAAGACGGCCATTCGACCGGTCAATGCTGACGAACATGCAGCTATGGGGCTTCATTCTGGTCTATTCGGGATTCATTGTTTCCCTTCGAATTTTCGGGCCCTGGCTCGCGTTCTATGCAGCAGATATCTACATCTCGCGCGGAATGCCCCTGGGGCAGGCCGTTATTGCTGCCGGCGTGTTGAGCATGTTGTATCTCCTGGGGCGCGTCATCGGAGTCCCGGCCGTCGGTTTCATTTCGGACCGCCTTGTCGAGCGAGGGATCTCTCGAAACACGCTCGCCATCGGATTCGTTCTGCTGACAGCGGTTCTTTTTGAGCTGCTGCCGATGGGCATCAAGTCGACAACGATTCTAGGGATCCTCTTCTTCCTGATGGGCGTTTCCATGAATTTGTATCCGCTCATCACCGCGGCGCTTTCGGAAACGTTCGGCCCGCAGAAAACGTCATCCGTGATGGGCTTCCTCAATACATTTGCGCAATTAGCGGGAGCCACAGCCCTTCTGCTCAGCGGCTTTCTGGGTATCGCGTTGAACTCTGCGCCAGGAAATGCGCTGGAAGAATATCGAGGGATCTGGCTGGTCGGGGTAGTAGGGTGTCTCTTCACGGCATCCGTCGGGACAGTGATTACGTTTCTCGTTCGCGGACATTACAAAGTGAGGACGGTATGAATCGCTTGCCGCGCCTGGTGTTTGCTCTTGCACTGGCTTTGGCAGGGGCTGGTCCGGCTCTGGCGCAGGGGCCGGCACAAGCGCCGAAGCCTACGCCGGACCACAAGAAGCTGGAGTATTACATCGGAAAGTGGACTCTTGAATCGGATGTCAAGGCGAGTCCGTTCGGGCCGGCCGGAAAGAACACCGGAACCGAGGAAGTGGAATTGGGGCCAGGCGGATTCTTTGTCATTTTCCACGATGACATCAAGGGACCGGCGCCTATGAAGGCTACTGGGATTCTGGGTTACGACGGCGGCGCAAAGTACTATACCTACTACGGAGTCGACAGCAGCGGCAACGTGAATGTCGGCAAGGGAAATGTCGCTGGCAATGCCTGGACGTGGAACACGGAAGGGAAGGTCGGCGGGAAAGTCGTGAAAGGCCGGGCGACGATCAACATCACATCGCCCTCATCCTACACGTTCAAATTTGAAATCGCCGACGATAAGGGCGCCTTCACGACGATCGAGGAAGGCAAGGCGATGAAAGCGAAGTAGGAAGACGGAAGATGCATTCCCCTCCTCCCTGAGGAGGGGAATACACTATACCTGTACCTCTCTTCTATCCCCCTAGATTTTGCCTTCCATCGTCGACGAAGCCGTCGCGTACAGCTTCCTCTGAATCCTCCCGGCTCGATACGCCAGTCTCCCCGCCCTGACGGCATAATTCATAGCTTCGGCCATCGCACCGGGATCTTTCGCGCCGGCGATAGCGCTGTTCATCAGAACGCCATCGGCGCCGAGTTCCATGGCGACGGTTGCGTCGGAAGCGGTTCCCACGCCGGCGTCCACAATCAGAGGAACTTCGGTGATCATCTCGCGGAGAATTCGCATGCCCGCGACGTTCTGGATTCCCATGCCGGACCCGATCGGGGCGCCCAGGGGCATAATGGCGGCGGCGCCGGCGTCGATAAGCCTGCGGGCCACGATGAGGTCGTCATTGGTGTATGGCAGGACGACGAATCCTTCCTTGACAAGAATCCTGGTGGCTTCGACGAGCGCGGCCGTATCCGGGAAAAGCGTTTTCTCATCGCCGATAACTTCGAGCTTCACCCAATTCGAGAGCCCCGCCTCGCGGCCGAGCCGCGCGGTCCGTACGGCATCGTCGACGTTGTAGCAGCCGGCGGTATTCGGGAGGATCATGATCTTTTCCCGATCGATGTAGTCGAGGAGCGATTCGCCTTTGGGCGCCTTCAAGTCCACTCTCCGGACGGCTACGGTCACCATATCGGTGCCGGACAGGCGGTGCGCTTCGGCCATTACCTGATGGCTGGGATACTTTCCGGTTCCGACGATGAGCCGCGAGCGGAACTTCCGTCCGGCAATGGCAAATGTGTCGTCGCCGGAGCCGCCGCCGACAAAGTGCACGACCTCGAGCTGGTCTCCCTGCCCTACCGCCACGCTTTCCCACTGGGGCTTCGGCACAATCGTCCGGTTGCGTTCCACCGCCACACGGTCTTTCGGCAGATCGAGATGCTCCAGGACTTGCGTGATGTTCAGGGAAGCCGGAATCCGGCGGGTTTCGCCATTTAAAACAATTTCTATGGTCATAGCAGGAAGGATGTTAGCACATGCCTTCCAATTCGTCGTGGCCTTCGCTATAGTGATCCTTTTGTACTATTGCGAGCCTAGTTGACAGAGCTCACTCGGATGCGGGGGCACGCGGTATGCTCGAAAAATGGGCGCCAGTCCTGATTTTCTTCATTCTGGTGGTGGGATTCGGCGTCGTCTCACTGATCGGTTCCTACATCTTCGGTGTAAAAAAGCCGGATCCCCGAAAGCTCTCGCCTTATGAGTGCGGCGTGCAGCCTATAGGCACGGCCAGAGAGCGTTTTTCGGTCAAGTTCTACCTGGTCGCGATGCTGTTCCTGCTTTTCGACATCGAGGCGATCTTCCTCTTCCCCTGGGCTGTCGTTTACCGGCAACTCAAACTCTTTGGATTCTTCGAAATGCTGCTGTTCATCGCGGCGATTCTGGCGGGATATATCTACGTCTGGAAGAAGGGCGCCTTGGAGTGGGAACGGTGAGGGACTGATAGATAAATGTTTTCTGCACAGACCGAAGCGAAATTCAAGCACCTGGCCTCGATCTATCCGCAAAAGAGGTCCGCATTGATTCCCATGTTGCTCGCGGCGCAGAAGGAGCAGGGCTACATCAAGCCCGAAACGATCGAATATGTCGGGAAGTATCTGGACCTGAATCCTTCCGAAGTGGATTCGATCATGTCGTTCTACACGCTGCTCCACCGGCGGCCCATGGGCAAGTATCACATCATGGTCTGCACCAATCTGGCATGCCTGCTTCGGGGCTCGGACGAGATCGAAGCCTGCGTCACACGCAAGCTGGGCATAGGTATGGGGCAGGTGACCCCGGACGGGCTCTTCTCGGTGATCGAATTCGAGTGCCTCGGATCGTGCACGACGGCGCCGGCCATCCAGATCAACGGCGAATTTTACGAAAACCTGGACGTCAGGAAAACTGAAGACATCCTCGACGAGTTGCAGAAGCGCGGGTAAGGGCACAGGCACCAAAATAAAGATGAGCGGATGCGAATGCAAGCCCGATAGGGCGCAGCCACCAAAGAGATGATCGAATACGTCACGGGATCCGAATTCATTGTGCTGATGATCAAGATCTTCGTGATCTTCGGCGGCGTTATGGGCGCGCTCGCTTACCTGAGCTGGCTGGAGCGCAAATTGATGGCGCGGGTCCAGATGCGGCCGGGACCGACGCGCGTCGGGCCATTCGGCCTGCTGCAGCCCATTGCGGATGGTCTGAAGTTTCTTTTCAAAGAGGACGTCATACCCACGCACTCGAACAGGTTCCTGTATATCGCCGCTCCGATCGTCTCCCTGGTTCCCGCGCTGCTCTCGTTTTCGGTCATCCCCTTCGGGCCATCGCTTCAAATAACGGATCTCAGCGTCGGATTGCTCTTCATCTTTGCGGTCACGTCGCTGGGTATTTACGGAATTGCGCTGGGCGGATGGGCCTCGAATTCCAAGTATCCGCTGATGGGCGCGATCCGATCGTCGGCGCAGATGATCAGCTATGAACTGAGCCTGACTTTGTCTGTTGTCGGGGTCCTGATGATTGCGAACACCCTGAGTCTTGCCGAACTGGTAACCGCGCAGCAAAGCACCTGGCTTGGCATCATTCCCCGCTGGAACATCTTCCTGCAGCCGGTGGCGTTCGTGGTGTACCTGGTCAGCGCCGTCGCCGAGACAAATCGTTTGCCATTCGATCTGGCGGAGTCGGAACAGGAACTTGTGGCGGGATGGCACACCGAATACAGCTCGATGAAGTTTGCCATGTTCATGCTGGCCGAGTACGCCAACGTCGTTACCGTATCGTCCCTGGCAACAATCATGTTTTTCGGTGGTTGGACCGGACCGATGTTCGGCCCCGCGCTGCTGCAGATGGCATTGCCGACTGTATGGTTCCTGTTGAAGGTTTCCATCTTCATTTTCTTTTACGTTCTGATGCGGGCGACCGTGCCGAGGTTCCGATACGATCAGCTCATGCGGTTCGGTTGGAAGGTATTGCTTCCGCTTTCGCTCGCAAACATCGTGGTAACCAGTTTCGTCGTGGCTATTTCATGATCCAGATACTCTTTTTCTTCTTTGCCGCGATTGCCGTCGGGGCCGCACTCAATGTGCTCGTACAGAAGCACGTGTTGTACAGCGCCCTGTCGCTGATCCTCATGCTGACGGCGGTGTCGGTTCTGTTCATCTTGCTGCAGGCCGACTTCCTGGCTGTGATCAACGTGATTGTGTATGCCGGCGCGATCATGGTGCTGTTTGTCTTCGTCATCATGCTTTTGAATCTGCCGGAAGACGAAGACGGGGCGGATCGGCTGCGATGGTTGAAATTTATCGGAATACCACTTGGCTTGTTCTTTCTCGTTCTGGTGGTAACGACCCTGTGGAACCTGGAAGCGAATCCGGGGACCCAGCCGCAACTGGTTGGAAGCCCGGCCGCCATCGGTCAGAGCCTGTTCACGGATTTCGTGCTGCCTTTTGAAGTCACGTCGTTGCTGATCCTGATTGCCCTGATGGGGGCCGTGGTATTCGCAAAGAGGGACTTATGATTCCGATCGGATGGTACCTCATCCTGAGCGCGATTCTGTTTCTGATCGGAGTATTGGGTTTTTTTATCAAGCGCAACATCATCGCCTTGTTGCTGTCGGTCGAGATCATGTTGAATGCGGTGAACCTCACGTTCGTCGCCTTCTCCCTGCAGCACGGCAAGATCAGCGGGCAGATCTTCGTTTTCTTCGTGCTCGTTGTGGCCGCCGCGGAAGCCGCGGTCGGCCTGGCCCTGGTAATCGCAATGTTTCGAAACCGGGAATCGCTGAATGTGGATCGGAGTAATTTGCTCAAGTGGTAGCCGCGGCGAAAGAAACTGTAGCGGCGGTCTATGACCGCCGGAAACCGTTGCTAGCCGCGGAGCGGCGAAAGAATGTAGCCCAGGGCGCAAGCCCTGGGGAAAACGGATAATGGCATTTATGCAAGCCCCGGAGGGGCGACAGATTACGGTGCAAACTCTTTCGCCCCTACGAGGCTGCAACGAAAGACAGACCGCGACCCGAGGGCTTACGCCCTGGGCTATATTCTTTCGCCGCTACGCGGCTGGATCTGATCATGGGCGCATTTGATTCCCTCTGGCTCATTCCCATCCTGCCACTGATCGGCGCGACGGTTAACGGCGTCTTCGGGAAACGTCTGCCGAAAAACGTCATTGGGACCCTGGCGGCGGGATCCGTCGGACTGTCCTTCCTCATATCGCTGCGCGCTTTTGTGGCGATGCTGGCCCTGCCGCAAACCGGACTGCCGATCCTGAGGGACTACTTCACCTGGATACAGGCAGGAACGTTTCAGGCGCAGTTCGGGCTCATGCTCGATCAGCTTTCCGGCCTGATGATCCTGATCGTCACCGGCGTCGGATTTCTGATTCATATCTACTCGATCGGATACATGAGCCACGAAGAGGGCTTCTATCGCTACTTCTCGTACCTCAATCTTTTCGTCTTCTTCATGCTGACCCTCGTCCTGGCGAACAACTACCTGTTGATGTTCGTGGGCTGGGAAGGCGTGGGTTTGTGCTCTTACCTTCTCATCGGATTCTGGTTCTCGAAAAAATCCGCGGCGGATGCCGGCAAGAAGGCTTTCGTCGTGAACCGCGTCGGCGACTTCGGATTCATCCTCGCGATCATGCTCATTTACCGGACTTTCGAGCGCGTGGACTTCCAGAGCGTTTTCTCACGCGTAGAGGACGTGTCGCTGTTTCCTGTCGAGCCGCTCGGCACGGTTGGTGTGCTGACGACCATCTGCCTGCTTCTCTTCGTCGGCGCGGCGGGCAAGTCCGCGCAGTTTCCGCTTTATGTCTGGCTGCCGGACGCGATGGAAGGCCCAACTCCCGTGAGCGCCCTGATCCACGCGGCAACCATGGTCACTGCCGGCGTTTATATGGTGGCCCGCTCTGCCGCGCTGTACAACCACGCGCCCGGTGCCCTGTTCGTTGTCGCCGTCGTTGGCGTGTTCACCGCGATATATGCGGCTTCGATCGGCCTCGTTCAAACCGACATCAAGAAAGTCCTCGCGTACTCCACGGTCAGCCAACTGGGGTACATGTTCCTGGGATGCGGCGCAGGAGTGTACGCAGCGGGAGTGTTCCATCTGATGACGCATGCGTTTTTCAAAGCGCTGCTGTTCCTTGGCGCCGGCAGTGTCATTCACGGCATGGGGGGAATTCAGGATATTCGGCAAATGGGAGGACTGCGGCGCCACATGCCCTGGACGTACCGGACATTTCTCGTCGGAACGCTCGCGATTGCCGGAATTCCAGGACTGGCGGGCTTTTTCAGTAAGGACGCGGTGCTCGAGGCCGCCTGGAGTCACGCGGCTTACGGAAAATTGCTCTGGGCTGTCGGTGTGATCGCGGCTGGATTCACCTCGTTCTACATGTTCCGGCTGCTGATACTGACCTTCTACGGAGCGCCACGGTACTCCGAGCATGACGTCCACCACGTCCACGAATCGCCGTCGTCGATGGTGGTTCCGTTGATCATTCTGGCGATCTTCTCCATCGTGGCAGGGTACATCGACATTCCGCACTTCCTGACTCCGGCGTCCCTTGAAACGGAGAGGGAGGCCGTGTCCAGTTCCACCGGAATTCTGTTGACGGCGGCTTCGACCACGGTTGCTCTGCTTGGTTTTGCTCTGGCGTACCTGTTCTATGTTGCACGACCGGGTTTGCCGGACAGGCTTGCGGCCCGGGCTCACGCGATGTATTCCATCCTGGTGAACAAGTACTACGTGGACGAGCTTTATGACGCGATTATCGTCTGGCCTATCGTGCAGACCTCGCGAGAGCTTCTGTGGAAAGTTGTAGACACGCTCATGATCGATGGCGCCGTAAACGCCGTCGGCCGGCTGGTGCGCGGCAGCGCGAGTGGACTGAAACATATGCAAAGCGGTTATGTGCGCACGTATGCGGGATGGATCCTTTTCGGGGGAGTCCTGGTGGTTGCGTGGTTTTTGAGATAGGGGTATGGAAAGGGGTATGGAAAACTTAAACTCCCCTCCTAAGTTAGGAGGGGTGGACGCGCATCAAGAAAATATCGCGAAGCCTCCTATGTTGGCGCGGCCGGGGTGGTTCCCCGACGGAAACCACCCCGTCTGCGCCGTTTCGGAACGGGATCTTTTTCTGAATGGCGCAGCCACCCCTCCTAACTTAGGAGGGGAGCTTTGCATTCTGCAACTCCATCCGTACAACAAACCATGGGAAACCTGATCGCATCTCACATACTCACGATCATCACGTTCACGCCGGCCGTGGGCGCGCTGCTCATCCTGTTTTTCAACCGGACGCAGGCTGGCGCCATCCGAACCTTCGCTCTTATCGTTACCATCCTCGCCTTCCTCTTCTCACTCTATCTTCCGGCAAAGTTCGAATCCGGCGACCCGGACTTTCAATTCCGCCTGGACGTTCCCTGGATGCCAACGCTGGGAGTCGAATACTCGATGGGCATCGATGGAATCAGTCTCTTCCTCATCCTTCTGACAACGCTTCTGAGCCCTCTGGCGATTCTCGCCTCGTGGTCGATCCGGGATCGCGTGAAGGAGTATTTCATTTTCATGCTCCTGCTGG
>QHXD01000100.1:17115-20855 GCA_003223895.1 Acidobacteriota bacterium | reverse complement strand
AGGATTTCTCCGATTTCCTTTACATGATGGCCTTCCGCCACGAGTTGCAGGATTTCGCGTTGGCGCGTTGTCAGTGTTGATGCATGTTTATGGCTGCGCCCTGTCTTATGGATCAGCAACTCCAACACCAGTTCCGTGGCGGGGCCATCTTTCAGGACGAAACCGGAAGCCCCGGCAATGAACGCCGCCTTGGCATATGCCGGCTCTGAATGCATGGTTAGAAAGATGATTTGCAGATCGGGATGGGTCTTCTTCAACTGTCCGGCAGCTTCGATACCGTTCAGGCGTGGCATTGAAATGTCTGTGACAACGACGTCAGGTTTGTGCTTCTGGACTGCCGCGAGCAACGCTCGCCCGTCTCTCACCTGGCCCACCACTTCAAATTCCTCAGCCAGGATATGATAGAGTCCTTCGCAAACAATCGTATGGTCGTCAGCGATTAACACTGTCGCGCGTTTCATGTTTTTTGCTGTGAGACGGGCACGTCGACCAGCACTTTTGTGCCACGGCCTGGTTTGGAATCGATCGTCAACATTCCGTTGACCATCCGCAGCCGCTCTTCAATGCTTACCAGACCGAGGCCGCCCTTTTTCGCCAGGAGACGGCGGCAGTACTGAAAAAACCGGAATACTTGAGATTCAGGCAATCCCCGTGCGCGCGTTGGAGTGCCGAATTGTGTCGAAAAAGCCTTACTTAAAGACTCTATGCCACGTGCCGATAAGACCAGAAGAGCGGGATGTCCGTCCCGAAGGAACTTTGGTATCCGATGTCAAGGAGTGGCACTATGTCGATTTGGCGAATGGTATCTGTCCTGAGTTTAATTCTGATCGTCGCGACCGGTGCTTCAGCCTCCTCCCATCAAATCATAGTTAAGTGCACCTACGGTGCGGACATTAACAGGATAGCCGCAGCGTATGGCGGCACAGTTCAGGATTACATTCCTGGAAGTAGTACGTGGCTGCTAAGCGCATCATTCCTACCGAGCTCTACCCCGCAGGATGTCGTATACGCCGAAGTTAATCTAAACGTATCTGCATCCTTTGGCACAGGACGAATTGTATCCACGAAATCGCCCGCCGACTGGTATCGCCTGCAACCCGCCCTGAAGCTCATTCGCGCGGACGCCGTGAACTCCATCTCCTCGGGTCGAAGCGTGGTCATTGCCGACATCGATTCACTAGCCTGAATTCCCATGTTAGGGATTTGAGTTAACACCACGGAGATTTAACCGAAGGACAGACTGAGGTGTTTGTTGGCAAGCCAAGGTATCCGCTGATGGGTCTGGTCGAAGCCAGCCGCGAGTAAGAGGGGATTGTGAGCGCGTTTTTGAAAACTGACGTCGATGTCGGAATCACTAATGGTGACGAAGGCAGTGGCGTCGATGAAGTCACGGAAGAGATGACGTGAATGAGCGCGCAGATATCCGTTCTTCACCCTCAAGGCGAGAAGTCTGTAGAGGCTACTGGCCATCAACGTGAGCTGGAGATCGCAGTCTACTTTCATGGCAACGGCGGACGAGAGAGCATCCATATGGAAGAAGTCAATGCTGTCGGCGATGCCGTTTTCAATGATCATCCGTTGAGCGTAGCGTCCGATCAACTGAGGGGCGGCGCGACGGAGCTGGTTGGTGAGCAAGAACGTGGGGTCCTCGTGGCCGAGATCGGCGATGACCAGTTGGCGAAGGGGGCCCGCGTAGCCGGCGAGAGAAATGTTTTGATCGAGGATGCGGGGCGTGCGGTATTCCCTCGAGATGCTGGTCAATTCGATGCGGCGCCAGGCCGACAGTGGGAGTTGCTGGACTTCCTGAACCATCTGAGGAGAACGCCGGCGTAGAGTCATGAAATCGATGCCCCACTCGTTGAGGCGGTTGAGATTGGCGTAGGTGGTGAGCTTCGAATCGAAAATTAACTCCTGGGGCCACTTTCCTGTCCGGGTTTTCCAGAACTCGACGAAGCGCAAGATCTCATCGTTTTGGTCCTGCTTTCGCAGGCTGGCGTTGGCGTAGCAGAAGACACGGGTATCAGCATCTTGAGCCAGGAAAGCGAGAATTCCCTTTTGCCGCCGGCTTCGCTTGGAGACATAGTGCTTTTCCACCAGAGCATCATCTCCATGATACGGGATGGTGTGAAAATCCAGATCGAAGGAGACGCCGCGATCGATTCCCAGCTTGGCCATGGCGTCAAACCACTGCTTCATAAATGCGGGGTAGCATTGTGGAGGAATGCGGCAGCTGTATTCGGTGAGGAAGGACCGCTTGGGAATCGCATTCAGGCCGGCGAATAGAGCCAATCCTTCGTCAAAGACGGAGCTCATGACGTGACTATGCCGTGCACTGCCGTACAACTTCATCGCCAGAAGGGATCGTATGGCCGCACTGGCGGGAATCATCTTCGATCCGGGAAAGCCGGACTTGCCGAGCAACGCCTCCAGAGGGATCTGAGCGAGAAAGGGCAAGAACAGGAACAACCCGCCGAACCGCGTTCGGAAAGATCGCGGGGTAAGATCCAGTTGCCGCACATCAGCAACATCGGCCGCTGTTGCGCGTAGTGTTGGAGGCCGTTCTTCGTCGGCGCGCCGCGGCAGGCGTGCGAATCCTTCCTCGCCGAGAGTCTGGGAGATGGCGGCGGGACTCAGGCTGTTTCCGGATTCCTCCAGCGCCCGCTGGATGTCGTAGACAGAGTAGTTTTGTTTTCGCAAGGCAATGATCCGTTCCCGGGCGGAATCGGTTTTAGGTGCGCTGCGAGGACCTTTAGGCGCAGTCTGAAAAAACACCCTCTCGGGATTTTGGCGGAACTCATGACACAGGATGCGAAAACTGCCGTAACTGTAGCCGAAGCGCTTGGCGGCCTCCTGAGACGGCAACTGATCGACGAAAAAAGCCCGAAGCGCTTCGTACTGACGGTGTGTGGCGTTGGAGGGTTTCAGGAAGGCTTGAGCTAAATGCGTTATCTTCTTTACTGAACCTTTAGCCATGTTGCCACTATGTCTTGTAGTCGGGTATTCTGTCAAGCACAACCTCGTGTAGTTAAGGCAAACCTCCAAAACTGCCTTGAAGTCGCAGGCTACAGCGCCATCACTGCGAAACGGCATCACACATGCCGAAGTAATCTCGCCAGTGATAACAATGTGGTGGATTATCTATAGGTATATCGAATGGCTAACAGACCGGCTATCGCCAAGACTTATCTGGCGCGGTCACAAAACCGTTTTCTGTTAAGAACCCAGGCCACTATGGGAATTCAGGCTAGCTCTAAATGGGGAGCGTTCGGTGCAGTGAAACTCACGCCAATCGTTTTCCGTGCGCTTTGAGTACCTATCGCCTGATTGTCGCAAGAAAGCTGCGTCGTGTCCCAAGTGATGCCACCGAAACTAACTGGCGGGACAATCAAAAACAAAATCAAAACGACCCACATTTGTCGCATCCGCTGCCCCTCCCTTTAGGACCGCGCGGCGCAGCCTAGCACATGGATGAACATCTGACCGGAATCTTTTTCGCTGAAAACAAGGTATTGACAGGTATCAACGTACATGTCGGCATTTTCAGTCGAGAATCATTCGCCCGCCGTCGAAAGGTCATTGGTCTCCCCGCAGGTTTTAGGCACGAAAAAGGGGACCCCGTTAGAAAGGGTCTCCCTAATAACGCGCGTCGGGAAAAACCTCAGCCCGTAACCGTCTTCTTTTTGGCACTAAAAATCATCGCATCCGTCTTCGCAGCCGCTTCCGGCTTCCGCGATTCGAGC
>QHXD01000100.1:9910-17109 GCA_003223895.1 Acidobacteriota bacterium | reverse complement strand
AGGGCCGTCCCGCCTTATTGCTGTCGGTAGCGAGCCGTCAGCTATCCATTCGACCTATTTTACGCGAATCGCTATTTGGGACCTGTTCTATCCGAAGAATGCCTTTTAGAGTTCAGGAGGGAGTTGAATGAATGGTAGGGGCAACCTTCAAGGCGGTTCCGCAATTCAAAAGCTATTCTGCAAAATCCATCGCCGAGTCGATCTCATGTTCACCGACCATCATCGAATCTCCGCGCCGAACTCCTTGATTTGGTGTACAGACGTGATAAACACGACGCGATGGCTCATAGAAGATTGCATAAACTTCTTCCGAGTTGAGCGGACAAATCTTTCCGACCTTGGCTTCGATATCCCGCTTCAGCTTATCGTCTCGAAACTGAATTGATTCGATCTTACGATCAGAAAGATTTGCGGCACGGTTGTCCAGGAGAAATTTCTTGATAGCGTCATATAACTTGGCCGCTTCCTGCGGTGTGCTTGTATGTGGGACAAAAAATTTCTTCTCGGAAGGAATGATTGGAGAACTCATCAATGGGAGCGTAGCACGACGACGTTCGTTTGAGTTCTGGATTCGCCCCCCTATGGCTGAAGGAAATCCCCATTCTTCTCTTCGCCACAGAAGCNNNNACGCTGCCAAAAAACAACCGAACGAGTCGGGAAGTTAGAAGTTACTTGAATGTAAAATTCACTGTCACAGAGGGCGGTACACCTACGTGCACAGAAAATCCGCCAATAAACAAGTATGGGTTGTCTTTGTATTTGTCGCGCATTGTGGTCACGTAAGTCGTCAATGTGTTGTAAAGCTCCGTTGTACGGGAGGGAGCCGATTGCGTACCTTGAGGGTACGGAGATGGTACGACGGAGCTTGCAGGCATCCATGCAACTTGTTGGGGGCCGCGTCCGGGGCGTTCGACCGCATACCAGTCGGTAACTTTATCCACTACCCGAAACATTTCCCCCGTGTCAGCATTCCATGCTATGCGTGCATTGCTGCTGCCACCAACTCTGGCTGGTACCTTGTCCCCTGTCACCTTTACCCAATTCGGTCCAAGATTCCATGGCGGTGACTCTTGAGTTTTTTGACCTTCTTCGATCAGCCTATCCAAAGCCGCAAGATCGTCTGCCACCCCTTCTAGGACTTCCTTCGGAATTGGCTGTTGAGCCTGCACCACCGCAGTCGTGAGAAAAAACACTATGATGGCACAAATGCTTTTCATAGGCCGAGCCTCCGCTCGCTATTCGTTAACGTGTTGTTTTTAAGTGCCCAGGCCTTCATCGCGGTCTGGCCTCAGCCCTGTTGGTTAACCTTCGGTGCTCAGAAATAGAAACGTCGCTGAACCTGGTTTCATTGCAAACGGTACTCAAATGGACTCAAGTTGCACCAAAACCGGGCAACGGAGGAAATCGAGATTGATGGGAAATTGTTGATGGGGCTGGAGAAAGAACAATGGGCGCGACCGGGATCGAACCGATGACCTCTACCGTGTCAAGGTAGCGCTCATTCCAACTGAGCTACGCGCCCCGAAGGGACGAAAGACAACGTTGATTGTAAGTGCCGGTGGAAAAGGTTGTCAACCGAGCTTAATGATTAGGGGACGGCTGTAGCGGTGGTCAGAAACTAAGCGTCCATAAATGCGCCCGCCATAAATAGCCGCGCCGGTCGGCGGCAGAATCTTAATCGTGTCCGAAACGGAGACAACCACTTCCGTGGCGAACATGATTATCTTCGTCATGGACACAACTATCTCCCCTCCGGACACGATCATCTCCGCCTCGGACACGGTCAAGTTCGTCACGGATACAATGATCTCCGACTCTGACTTGATTGACGCTGGCACAGATTTGATTGAGTCCGTCAGGGAATTGATTGAGTTCGTCGTGGACACGATTGACTCCATCACGGACTCAATTGAGTTTGTCACGGACTCAATTAAGTCTATGACGGGATAAAGCTCGATAAATCAATAACAAAGGGGAGGGCTCGTCGGACTCAATTAACTTCAAGACGGACTCAATTGAGTCCAGTTCGGAATTAGTTATGGCCGGCCTGGATGGAATTTTTTCCGTCAGCGAGCCAGTCATTTCCTTCGTGGAAACAATCAAATCCAGGAAGGATGCATGTTTTTCAGCGGCGGAGGCGATTCTCTACATTCCGGATAAGACTGCCTCCGCGACGGACACAAGTTCCTCCGTCGTGGCGTCGGTAGCGTTTCGCATCAAGACAACGAAGGCCAGGGAACGGCGGTCATAGACCGCCGCTACAGTGCTACTGCAGGACGCCGGTGGCGGCAGGGCCAACCTTGATTCTCGAGGCTGGCAGGCGTTCGATGACCGGAGCGACTTCCACGCGTTCGAGAAGGAATTCGACTTCTTTCAGCTGCTGGCCGGCCTGGGCGACATCGACGGCAGCGCCCGGACCGCTCACGACGCGGAACTGGTGATCGACCGTTTCGGGAACAACGGTGAGCTTGTACGTGCCGCGGGGGACGTTCGAGATCGAAAACTCGCCGGAGGAATCGCTGTAGCCATACAGGCCGCTGGGCTCCAGGCGAATCGCGGCGTCGGCCACCGGAATGATCTCGTCGCCTTTTTTTTCGGTAACGCGTCCGGAGATGGATGATGCGGCGCGAAGGGGAAAATCCGTTTGAACGCGAGCCTTGAAGGCGACGGCTACCGGCTGGCGAAGCACGGTCGGAGTGAAGATCGCACTCAGCGTGTCGCTCTCGAGAGCGATCTCGTTTGGCCCGACGGCAACGGCGGTAAACTCGAAACGTCCCGACTCGTCGGTCGTTGTCTTGCGTAACTGATTCAGGCTGACGATCGCGTTCGCTGCGCCGGGCTCGCCTTCGTCCCACACTCCGTTTTCATTTTCGTCCACGAACACTCGTCCGCCCACCGTTCCCACTGGACGCACAATCGCGACTCCCGTCGTGGTCTTGTCGTATTCGGCGGATGCCGACTTCCCCCATCGCAGCGTCTTTTGATATTGAAAGAAGAACACATTGCGATTAGCGCCACCCAGGACAGGCTCCACCGAATTGCCGAGCAACGCGCTTGCGAGGATCGAATCGCGATTGAGCTCGTAATTGAGTCTCGTTCCGTAGTACTCGAAGCGAAGGTTGGCGGATCGCGAGAGCTTTACAGTCAGTGATGCAGAGCTTGTTCTCAAATTCGAAAGGGCGAAGAGCGTCTCATTGCGGATATCGCGTCCCAGATCCGTCTGCACATTCAGCGTCACCCGGCTGCCCCAGTTGTAGCTGCCGTGAATAGCCGTCGAAATCCGGGTCCCGTGTTGGTCCGGTTCGTTGCTCTTCTGAAATCGAACTTCACCCCCGAGAGAAAGGCCGTTCTGGAACGTGCGTGTTTCGCCGATTTCCAGGCCGCGCGTACGGCTTGTCGCTGTCGAGCGCAGCTGGATGTCATCGACGCGAGCGCGCGTGAGCCAGCGTCGAAATGAATTCGTCAGGGTTACGGAATCCAGCAGCATCGATTGGCCGGAGAACGCAGCGTTGTTCTCCAGTTTCACGCGAGATTCGCTGCGAGCAAGACTCAACTGAAAGTTGCCGGGCAGACTGAAACTTGTATTTCCGTTGTACTGGTTGCTCTCGGCAGCCGAAGTACGAAGTTTTACCGAGCTTCCGCCGACTTCGATCCAGCGAGTCAGCCGGTATCGCAACTCGGCATGCGGGCCTTTCCGGTCACTTTGGAATGAGAGGAGGCCGAACGGCAGATAGTCCGGACTTCGGCGCACGTAGGCTGCTCGAAAAGTCAGGCGCTCGCCTTCGTGTTCCAGAGAGGCATCATACGAAGGGGTAAGCCTGCCGGCGGCTTTCGAGACACTGTACTCTCCATTGAGTTTCAACCATCGGAAAGGCTTCAACTGGACGGCCTGGCGAAGCTGCAGCGAGGAGAGAGGAGCTGACGCAGAACGAATGATGTTCGTGCCGGACGAGTCAGCACTGGTTCGCGCGAACTGTACGGAGTAACTCAGACGGCCTTCCGGATTGAATGTCGTCGTTACGCCAGCAATCCGGTCCGAAGCGCCGCGCACGTAGAGGATGCGCGAGCCATCTTCGACCAAAAACCTGCCGGCAAATGCACTGACGCTGGTTTTGCCCTGACTCCATTGCGATTCGGCACCGCGCATTAGAACCGCAGGCAAATAGATATTGCCTGCCCGATTCTCAAACAGCTGCGGCTGAAAGAAGAATGACCCGGCCGTGCTGCTGGTGCTTCCCTGCGCGCTTGCGAGTCCGTCCCAGTGCGCGAAGCTTCGTCCGGAGTGCAAGCCATCCTGGTCCCCGGCGAGCGAGAAAGAGCTGCTGAGAACTCCGCGGTTCGAAAATCCCTGAACCAGATCGAATCCCAAACCGCCTGTTGACCGGTGCGCGCCGGTATCCGTGAACGCGGACGCGGAGATCCGCGCCGTATTCACGTCGTCACGCTGGAGGTTCTGAGCCGCAAGCACACCGGGGCTGACGAGGAGCAGGGTTGCTGCGATCAGTCTCTTCATCGAGAGGGCAGCACCTCGACGATCGCTTCTTTTTCCAAAATTTTTGAACCGAGATTGAGCTGGAGCAGCATGGTGTACTCGCCCTGGGGAAGAGCCTTGATATCGAACCCGACGTGCACCGATGTTGCCGGCTGGATCGGGCTCGAGTCCATCTCGAGCGTTTCAATGGTATGGTTGTCGTGATCCTTGATAAAGACCTGGCCGTTCAACCGGTAATGCGTTTCGCCGGCGTTCGAGAACGGAATTTCCAAACGCCATGCGTCCTCGGTTTTCCGGATCTCCGGATTTCCGATTTCCGGCGTTGCGGCCGGGCTTCCGACCGTCGCATAGAGGACGGTCACAAGGCGGACCTGGTTTGTCGTTCGTTTCTGGATCCGGTCCTCTAAAGTCGGCATCGATTCAAACGTCAATGCGCATCGAAAGGTTCGCGATTCCGCAACCAGTGTTGCGGGAACTTGTACGGTATATCGAAAGGGTACGACGGAATCCGGCGCGATATCGACTTCAACGGGATTCAGGATCGTCCAGCTTCTGCACGAATAGTTCTCGTCGGTTCGAGCCACGAACTGCGGTGTGTTGTCGTCCGAGACAACGAAGTCCATCATGCGCCCGCGCAGATGAATTGCCTGGGTCCCCTGATTCTTGAGTTGAACGACTCCGGTCTGGGTCTGGCCCGGAGTGAGACGGAGGTCCACACGCATGGGTTGATAGGCCAGGTCGATTCCAGCCTGGGCCTGCGGTGCGAGCCCGGCGCAAAGGCACAAAGAGACGAAGGCACAAAGGAAAGCCCAGCGCATCAATTGGCCGTCGCTGTTAGAACAAGATTTTGCAAATAGGTATCGGCGTCGTATGTCCATGAGTTTGTAATTGTGAAAGTAAATGTGACTTGAACGATAAATGGCGATTTGTTGCCGGTCGATCCGAACGCAACAGTAAAGTCCGATGTGCTGAGATTTTGACCTGAACCGACGGTTACATTTCCTCTGCCGTCCAGAACCACCGCGCTGGCGGACCATTGCACATTCGCGATTGGAATGGGCGCGCCGCTCGAGCCGGTAAAATTGGAACTCGCGCCGCGGATCGTGAGGTTCCAGAAGTCTCCGTTCTTTGGGCTGGTGACCGTAATGGTCGCGACGAGTGAATTGCTGGCAGGCGTAATCGGCTGGACCGATGGATTGCCCGCCGGGAATGTAACTCCTCCCGACGTGGAGATGCTCACCGAACCTGAGGCCCAGCCCGAGGTTGCGCTTACCAGAAGCACAATTCCGACGAGAAGACTTCGCTTCATGTTCGGGATAGGAGCGTGAGGTGTCAGTAAAGCGACACAAAATTTTACAGGTAAGACAAATATGTCAGGATAATGGCGGTTTTGCAGACACAAAAAACGCCTCGCGGCGATGCCGCGAGGCGGTTGCGTTGGAAGGTTTAAGGACGGCGATTATGGATGATCTTGCTTCACGAAACTCCAATGAGCGTCATGATAGCGAAAGCCAATCCACGGCTTCTGATCCGAAGGGGCGCCGACATCCAGAATCAAATCGGCGTTTTCGGACGCCTTGTGGTACCGGAGAACGTAACAACTGCCGGAACCTGAAGTCGCGCCGACCAGTTCCACCTCCGTAATCACACCGCGCAGGCTCGAAAGCATCACATGCCGCGGGGTCCGATCGGTAGCGGATGTCTGGATTTCACTGCGATTCGTCCTTGATTCCAATCATTCCTCCTTGCGCCCAACAGCGGTTTCCCGCCCTTTGAGCTACGTTCTCACTGGCACGTCGCTGCCCATTCCGGGTGGGCAGTAAACCGTTGTAGAAACACCGTGGCCGTCGCAGGTTGTAGGAAAACTTTGCCTAATCGGTAACAAAACGAAACCATTACTTTGTGCGGGATTTCTTTTGCATCAGGCGGGCCATGTAGCGATTGGTACCGCTGCCAATGGGCTTGACGCTGTTCCACATGCCGCGCCATATCTTCCAGGACCCGTCCGATTGACGTTTCCAGACGGTGAGCATTTTGCCGTCGTCGCGAATTCGGGTTGCGCCCTTCACCGGCGCGATCGAGATCATGTAGGAGGTCCGTTCGACCGCTAATTCGCCGGATACCTTCACGTCGCGTTCCGGTTCGGTATACGAGTCAGGCCGGAAATATTCGAAATATTCCTCGAGCCATTCTTTCAACTCCGCACGCCCGAAGACTGTTGTGTCGTTGGGCGGCATCCACTGAATGTCTTCAGCGGCAAGCGAAAGAAACAAGTCGATGTCTGCAGTCCTGATGGCTTTCAGGTAAGTCTGGCGAGCCTCGAATATCGGATCATCAATTTTGGAGGGTTGGCTGCTCAAGATGCCTGTGTTGTACACCGGGGCATTTTCGAAGTCAACTGTGGCGGGCAGTCAGAGACCCCCCGCCACAGCATCCAGGACAGGACGGACGAAACTTAATTCACAATCTGGAGCGAATTCACGATGTCGATTCGCCCACTACCGAGCTTACCGTCGTACTTGGGATTCTTCGCGTCGATATCAACTGCACCTTTTGCGATTGCGCGGCTCGCCCCTTTCCAACGGGCCGATCGAAGCACGGCTGCCTCTCCGGCGACCAGGGGAGCACTAAACGAGGTACCTGACGCCATCGCGTAGTACCCGCCCGGATAAGCGGAAATAATGTTCACTCCAGGCGCGGTGACGAA
>QHXD01000100.1:0-9886 GCA_003223895.1 Acidobacteriota bacterium | reverse complement strand
TACATCATCGTACGCGGCCGGATACTGACGCACCTTCGAATCGTTGTTGCCTGCAGAGGCTACAACGGTGACGCCATGACTGGTCGCAAAGTCAACGGCCTTCTTCACGGCCGGAGACTGCGACGTCAGTCCAAAGCTCATGTTGATAACGTCGGCGCCATTGTTCACGGCGTAATGTATTGCTTTAACGATCGAGAACACATCCGCATTCCCCTGATCGTCAAACACACGCAACGGCATGATCATGCTGTCCGGGGCCACCGCAGCGAGCAGGCCTGCGACTATCGTGCCGTGTCCGTGCGCAGGATTCCCCGCGTCCAGGAAGCTCGCTGAAGACTGGTCCAGAAAGCTTGCCGACGACTGGTCCAGGAACGCAGCCGATGACTGATCGAGAAACGCGGCTGAAGACTGATCCAGAAATGCGGCTGAAGACTGGTCCAGAAACGCGGCGCTCGATTGATCCAGGAAACCGGCGGAAGACTGATTCAGGCTGGCATCGGAAATCTCTCTCTCGGCGACGAAGTCGTAACCACTCGTAAGGTGGCCGATCAGGGCCGGGTGTCCGACATCAACTCGGGCATTGAGATCCGCAACAACAACACCTCTTCCCCTGGCAATAGCCAGCGCTTTATCCGCTCGAATAAGCTTCATTGCCGGCTGCTGGGCATACCACTCCGCGGGCTTGGACGCGTCCAGCTTCAGAATTCCCAACCCCCCTGTGGACGGCCGCAGAGCAACCGCACTATCCGGCTCTACCGAACTGATTCCCAGCGACGGATAGGACTGCGTACCAGGTACTGCCACCGGCACGTTTATTAAATAAAGTGTGGTGCCGGGAATATTGCGGAGAACTTTCCCTCCCAGAGCGGAGGTTGCTGCCTGCAGTTTCGAACCCGACTGCAGATCTACCACAACCGCCTTATCACCAGCCCAGGCTGTGAGCTGGGTCGAGATCAGCAGGAGCAGCAGAAGTAAAACTTTTCGCATAACTCTTTCTCCAAAAAGCGGTTTTTCCGCTCTCTGCACGTATCGGCTTAGGAAGGAAAAACTTTAATGAACTGAAGGGAGTTAAAGTCTTTTACGTTTTGGGCCGATGAATGGATCGATGAGCCGTAATGATCCCTATCTAAAGACCTACGCGGATTCGAAGGATGCCAGCCACTTGCGCGATGAAATCGCGGAAACGTGGCAAAGCCTCCGCAGCCGGAATTTCTACTCCGGCGGGCCTCGAAGTGCGCAAACGGATCAGGCTATTAACCGGGCGATCACGGCGCTCAAGATCGCTTCGGAGACCAATGACAGGCTCATGCTGGCTGAAGCCTGCCGGCTGATGGCTCATACGCTGAACGCCGACGAGCAGCACGAGCAGTCTTTGGACTACTACGAGAAAGCCATCTTGCTTTTCGAAAATGTCGGTGCCGGCGAGCAGGCTGCCCGTACTCGCCTGGGGCAGATGGCTGCTCTGTACATGACCGGCAAGTACGAGGAGTCTCTTGCCACTGGCGTCACTGCCGAGCGGTGGTTCCAGGCCAACAATCATCCAACCGGTCTGGCAAAGGTCTACGGGAACATGGGCAACCTCTGGATGCGCCGCGAGCAGCACGTTCTTGCGCTGCAGCACCACCAGAAGGCGCGAGCGCTCTTCGAGCAGCTTCAGGATTGGCCTGCTCTCGCAATGACGTACTTGAACCTGGCCAACTGCCTTTCATTCGCGGATCAGCTTTATGAAGCGGAAAAGATGTACGAGCTCTCCGAAGAACTCTGCGCTCGCCTCTCAATGCTTGAACTGTTCATGCAGGCTCGATACAACAAGTCGTACCTGATGTTCCTGCAAGGCCGCTGCCGCAAGGCGCTGGATTCTTTCGCAGAAGTGCGCGATTACTTCGACAGAACAGGCAGCAAGCATCACCTGAATCTCTGCGACCTGGACGTGGCTGAAATTTACCTGCATCTCATGAAGCCGGCTGAAGCTGTGGATCACGCGCAGCGGGCGGTCGATGGATTCGCGAAAACCTCGAGGCGATACGAGCACGCCAAGGCGCTGGCCTTCTGCGCCATGGGACTTTCGCAGACAGGGCAGCTCCTGGAGGCCGAAGCTGCAGGCGAGGCTTCGAGGAAACTGTTCGAACAAGAGGGCAACAAGTATTGGGTTTCGATGATGGGTTTCTGTCTCGCTTACGTTGGAATGGCGAAAGGCGATTCCGCCAAAGCGAAACTTCTTGCGGCGCAGGCGAAAGTTCATTTCCAGGGTATGGAGTTAAAGGACTGGGTTGCCGACAGTCTGAATCGACTCGGATCGTTGGCCCTGGAGGCTTGTCAGGTCAAAACAGCCGCCGCGTGCATGGCGGAAATGTTGAAACTGACCATCAACAAACGGCTGTAGCGGCGGTCATAGAAGCTGTGAATAAATTACAGGTCAGGCCGCATTCCCTACAGCTACGCCTCCAATTTCGCCCAGGTCTTTCCTTGTTTGACGTCGACCGTTAAAGGCACGTTGAGTTGGACAACGTTTTGCATGAGGTCGCGGATCGTCTCGCGGATCCAGAGCTCGTCTTCGGGAACCTCGAAGATCAGCTCGTCGTGAACCTGAAGCACCATGCGAGTGCGAAGCTTCCGGCGGCGGAGTTCGTCCCGGATTCGGATCATCGCGATCTTGATGATGTCCGCAGCAGTTCCCTGGATCGGCGAATTGATCGCGGTGCGTTCCGCCATTCCGCGGCGCATGCCATTGCGTGAGTTGATTTCCGGATGCTGCCGGATCCGGCCGAACAAGGTGCGTGTGATCCCCGTATCACGCGCCTCGCTGAGACAATTCTCGATGTATTGCTGCACACCTTGATATTGCTGGAAGTATCGCGCAATGAATTCGGCTGCTTCGTCGGGGCTGATTCCAAGCTGCTGCGCAAGGCCGTATGGCGTCTGCCCATATACGATCCCGAAGTTGACCGCCTTTGCACGGTTTCGTTGTTCCGAAGTGACCGCCTCTATGGGCAGACCGAGCACTGCAGCGGCCGTGCGCCGGTGGATATCCTCTCCCGCGGCAAAAGCCTCCGCCAATCGTGCATCACGGGAAAGATGAGCGAGGATGCGCAGTTCGACCTGTGAATAGTCGGCCGAAACAAACCACCAGCCTTCTTCAGGGATGAAGGCTCCGCGAATCTTTCTTCCAAGGTCCACGCGGACCGGAATGTTCTGCAGGTTCGGATTGCTGCTCGAGAGCCGGCCTGTAGACGCAGCCGCCTGATGAAACGATGTGTGCAGACGTCCGGTTTTCTGGTCCAGAAGCTTCGGGATCACGTCGATGTATGTGGACTTGAATTTTGAAAGCTGGCGATACTCGAGAACGAGCCGCGGCAGCTCATGCTTCTCCGCCAGTTCCTCGAGGATCTCAACCGCGGTCGAATACTGTCCGGACTTGCGCAGCTTGCGGGGACGCGGAAGGTTGAGTCTGTCGAACAGAATCTCCCCCAGTTGGCGGGGCGAGTTGATGTTGAATTCGCAATCCGCGATCTGGCAGATGTGCCGGGTCAGCTCATCCAGCTGAGCGCCCATCTCATGCGACATCCGTTCGAGCACACTCACGTCGATCCGGAGTCCGGCCAGTTCCATTTCCACCAGCACCTCCGAAAGAGGCAACTCGATTTCGCGATACGGACGCTCGACCTGCTGCTGCATCTTTGGCTCGAGTTCGTTCAACAGGCGGCTGATCCACGGTGTACGTTCTTCATCCGGCGCCACGGTCTGGCCCATCAGCTCAAAAACGACATCGGGAAGTTCGTATTTCCCCCGATTCGGAAAGAGCAGGTATGCCATCAGAAGCGGGTCATCGTAAGGGGGCACCAATTCCACGCCGCGACGCCGAAGTCTCAGTGTGGCTTCTTTCACGTCATACGTGACTTTGTGAACGGAAGGATTCGAGAGAACTCGGGCGACGCGGTCATCCAACGGCACGCTCATGACGGTTCCGTTGCCGTTCCAGAACGAAACCCGATCGGACTGCACGTCAAAGATCACCCGCCCGGCGGCCTCCGGAAGCGTTTCGCTCCGAACCACCTCCACCACGGGCCCGGCTTCAGGCGGCAGGTACTCTTTGATAAGACCCGTAAATTCCAGTTCCTTGAGCAGCGGCATCAACGAAGCGCGATCCGGCGGCTGCACTCTGAAGTTCGTCCAGTCGAGGTCCATTGGCAGCCTGGTATCGATGATGACCAGTTGCTTGCTCATCAGGATCTGTTGTCTGTTCTCGAGCAGTGACGCCCGGTGCTTCGCATTCTGAACCTCCGGGACACGGTCCAGAAGAGTTTCGATTGAACCGAACTTTTGAATCAGATCGCGGGCGCCCTTTTCGCCGATGCCAGGCGCGCCCGGAATGTTGTCGGAGCTGTCGCCCATGAGACCCAGCAGGTCCGGTATCTGCTCGGGAGTGACGCCAAAGAGTTCGAGGACCTTGTCGCGGTCTACGATCAGGTCGTCCTTGGATGTGTTCAGGATCAGAATGGTGTCTACAAGCTGATACAGATCCTTGTCGAGTGTCACCACGACCGGATAGAGACCGGCTGCAACGGCCTGTGTCGAAACGGTCGCAATGATGTCGTCGGCCTCATGGCCAGGCATTTCCAACACGGGAATGCGCATCGCCTGGCAGAACTTTCGGACGTAAGGCATCTGCTGGGCAAGATCCGAAGGCATCTTCTTTCGTGTGGCTTTATAGAGGTCGTATTGCGCGTGACGCGCCGTCCGCTCGGGGCTGTCGAAAGCCACCGCAATGTATTCGGGCGGATATTTCTCGAGGACCCGCTTGAGCATGATTGCGAATCCGTAGATCGCGTTCGTCGGCAAACCCTGGGTGCTGGACAAGCCGCGAATGGCGTAATACGCGCGATAGGCTTGCGACATTCCATCGATGATCAGGAAGAGTGGATGCTTGATCATTTACAGCCTCATTTACACAACACCTGTGCACAAATGTACACGGTTTCTGGCCGTGTTTGGTTTGTAAGTTGTTTGCCGCTCACGCAAACAGATTCGGCGAGTCAATTGCAAGGATAGATGAAGATGCGAGAGCAGACCATTGCGAGCTCGATCGAATTCAAGGGAATCGGTCTGCACACAGGGGAGCTCGCTACCGTTCGAATCCTTCCGGCTCCTGCCGGCAAAGGCATCATTTTCCGCCGCGTCGATCTGGACAATTTCGAACTCCGCGCGGACGTTGCTTCGGTCGCTCGCGTCGCGTATGCGACGACGCTGATGAGCCGTGGCGTGTGGATTTCGACGGTGGAACACCTGCTCTCCGCCCTGTACGGAGTCGGTGTGGACAACGCGTACATCGAGCTGGATAACTTCGAAGTGCCGATCCTCGATGGAAGCGCCCTGCCTTTCACGGAAGGCCTTGCCCGCGCCGGTGTCGTCCAGCAAAGCCGGCGCCGGAAATACATACGGATTACGAAGGAATTTGTCCTCAGCGATGGTGGAAAGACGCTTGGGATCTACCCCTCGGACAGCTTCAGCGTCAAATGCGACATCGATTTTCCGCATCCGCTGATTGGAAAGCAAAGCCTCGACGTCGAGCTCTCCGGTACCAGCTACGCGGATTTCATTGCGCCCGCGCGAACCTTCGGCTTCTATCATGAGGTGGAGAAGCTGCAAGCGAACGGCCTGATCCGCGGCGGCTCGCTGGAGAACGCAATCGTTTTGACGCAGACAGGAATCCTCAACGATACGTCGCTGCGTTTTCAGGATGAGTTCGTGCGGCATAAGACGCTCGACCTGCTTGGGGACTTCGCGCTCATCGGCCAGCCGGTGCTGGGAAGACTGGTGGCGAATCGAGCCGGCCATGCGCTGCACACACGATTCGTTGCGGAACTCCTGGAAAGCAAATCGCACTGGATCCGTCATACCGCCTCCGAAATGTCCGTTTCCGCCGCTCGATAGAAGTCGTTCGAAACTCTCGCCACGGTTAGAACCTCCACACGTTGCGCGCCGGCGCGTTTCAGAGTTCGAGCGATCTCGTGGACGGTCGATCCTGTGGTGTAGACGTCGTCGACCAGGATTACTGTTCCGGCAACGGGTCCGCGGACTTCAAATGCGCCGGCGAGGTTTCGTTTTCGCTCGCTGCGGCTCAGACCCGTCTGGCTCGGAGTGTTCTTGCGGCGCCGGAGCAGTCGCGTTTCCAGGGAACGGCCCAGCCGGGCGGCGATCAGCTCGGCCTGATTGAAGCCGCGCTCGCGTTCACGCTTGCGATGAAGAGGTACCGGGACAACGATGCGCCCGGAGAATGGTTCATGCTCGAGACAGACTTTCAGGATATCGCCGAGGGATCTGGCGAGGGAAACGCGCTCAGCGTACTTGAGGTGATGGATTATTTCTCGAAGCGTGTCCGTAAAGAAGAGGGCGGATCGCGCCAGGTCGAAAGCGTATTCGCCCTTGCGGCATCGGCCGCAGAGGCCCTCAATGGCCGGCGCAGGCTCCCCGCATTGCGGACAAAATGGCGGCGCCAGGGGTTCCAGGCGTGACCAGCAATCGGGACACGCCGCTCCCCACCGGCGTTCCAGTACCTGGGCGCGGCAGACCACGCATGCGACGGGAAAAAGAAGATTGAGAATCGAATCGATCAAAGTGCGTTGGGGAAACGCAAAGGGCGAGGTAAGTATAGGCTGGACAGTTGCAGAATGCAAAGCTCCCCTCCTGAGTTAGGAGGGGTGGCTGCGCCCTTAAGAAAAAAGATCCGTTCCGAAATGGCGCAGACGGGGTGGTTCCAAAGCGAATGGAAACAGTCGAGGGGAACCACCCCGGCCGCGCTAACGAAGGTGGCTTCGCGACACTTTTCTTTATGCGCGGCCACCCCTCCTAACTTAGGAGGGGAGTTTGCATACCCAACCTCTTTCCACCGATCTCCTACCTCGAATATGGAATTTTCCGAATGATGGTCAGTGCTCGATAGATCTGTTCGAGAAGCAACACGCGAGTCAGGTCATGCGTGAACGTCAGGGGCGAGAGCGACCACTGCACATCGGCGCGCGTCTTCACTTCATCCGGAACTCCTTCGTAGTCGCCGATCACGAAGGTGAGCCGGCGTGGATCCGACGTCATGTGTTGCTCGACGAAGCTGGCGAGTTGCTCGGATGTCCAGGATTTCCCTTTGGGATCGAGGACCACAACGCGGTCGGAACCGAGCGCCGAAAGAACTCTGGACTCCTTCAGCTCAGCGATTTCCAGGGGCAGGAAATGTTCAATCCGTTCGATGTAGTCTGCGCAGAGCTTCGCCAACTGTGGATTCTTCGTCTTCCCGATCCACACGACCCGCAGCTTCATTTCAATCCGTATTTCTTCCGTTTTTCCAGGAGGGTCTTCCGGCTGATGCCCAGGATCTTGGAGGCCTTCACTTTCTTTCCGCGCGTTTGGCGGAGCACTTCGGAGATGTAGTCCCGTTCGACATCCTCGAGCGAAGGCATCTTCTCGCTCGATGGCCGCGATGTGTACCACGATGCCGGCAGCGAATCCGGAGTAATGTCCTGTCCAGGCGCCATCAGAACGGCACGCTCGAGGGCATTTCGGAGCTCGCGTATATTTCCCGGGAACTCGTAGTGCTCAAGAACTGCGCGGCAGTCCGTATTCAACTCCGATGAAGCCTTGTACTTCCGGCCTAGCTGTTCGAGCAGAAATTCCGCCAGCGCAAAGATCTCGGAGCGGCGTTCGCGCAGAGGGGGAACGCGAATGGTGATCAAGTTCAGCCGGAAGAAAAGATCCTGCCGGAAGATTTGCCGTTCCGCCGCCTTGGCAAGCGGAACGCTGGACAGCGCCACAATCCTGGCATCGAGTTCGATGGATTTCGTTCCGCCCAGTCGATAGAACTGTTTCGCCTCCACGACGTTCAGCAGCTTCGCCTGAACAGTCAGGTCCACGCTGGCGATTTCGTCGAGCACAGCGGTTCCTCCCTGCGAGATATCCAGCTTTCCCAGCTTCGAATTCACGGCGCCGGTGAAAGCTCCGCGTTCGTAACCGAACAATTCGGATTCAACAAGATCTTCAGGCAGAGACGAGAAATCGATTTTGATGAAGGGACCCTCTTTGCGAGGGCTGTTGTAGTGTAGCCACTGGGCCAGCGCGTCTTTGCCGGTTCCGCTCTCGCCTTCGATCAAGACCGTAGTCGGATTGTCGCGGACTTTTTCGAGCGTCCGATACACGCCGAGCATGGGTGAATCAGTTGCAAAGACAAACGGGTAGGGCTGATCGTTCCCGTGGTGCATGACAGGTCGCAAGTTTTCCCTAGTTTCCCAGGACTACAGCGTGCGCTGTCCTAACATTTCATGGGCATCGCGCCGCTTGCCTGCTCGCCACAAGCGCTCCAGATCGTAGAACTCGCGCGCTCGCGCCGAAAAGATATGAATCACGAAGTCAACGTAATCCAGAAGGATCCACTCGCCTTCCGTGTGTCCTTCGATGTGCAGGGGACGTACACCCTGCCGCTTCAGTATTTCCTCAATGTGGTCCGCAATACTCTGATTGTGCCGTGTTGAAGTGCCGGTGCAGATGAGAAAGTAATCGGTGAAGGAGCAAATTTCGCCAAGATCGAGTACCACTGCATCCTGCGCTTTCTTGTCAAGTGCCGCTTCGATCGCTTCCGATAGTTGATTTTCTTTGTCCATCAATTGCTGTTCGTTTTCTCCCCTAAGAATAAAGTTTGTTTCTTTCAATGTAACTCCAGACTAATGGCGGCAGCCACTGACGCACTTCCGCGCCCCGGCGCCGGTCGTCCCGTATTTCAGTGGACGAGATCGGTAACTCGACAAAGGGCAGGTAGAAGACGGCGGTCTTCTCCGGCAGTGTTACCACCTGTGGTTCTTTGATGACCTGGAATGGTGCAACATCCTCGCGGAACGGAAATCCCGGGCGATTCACGATTACGAGGTGTGCCAAATCGAAGAGGCGCCGGAAGTTCTTCCAGGCTTCGATTTCCTGATACATATCGGTTCCGATAATGAACAGGAGCTCGGCGCCCGGATTCTCGCGATTCATGGCTTCGAGAGTTTCCACCGTGTAGCGTTTTTCAAGAGCATCCACTTCTATAGTAGACGTCCTAAATCGATCAAAGGGCAACGTCGCGAGAGCAACCATGGAAAACCGGTGAAATGGCGACGTGATTCCCCTGGACTGCTTGTGCGGAGGAGAAAAGGCCGGAACGAAGTGAACTTCATCGACTTGGAAAGTGCTGGCGACCGTATCAGCTGCTGCGAGATGTCCGTTGTGGATGGGATCGAAAGTCCCGCCCAGTATGGCAATCTTCTTCGAGACCCTCATGTTTCGGACGTGATTCTAACCAAGTAGCATTCCCATGTCCACTATCGTTTCCGGGTGAACCATAATGGGTCTCGTCCTGCCGGATCACCGTTGTAATTGATGGTGATTTCCTCGCCCGGCTCAATGTCTTTCAGCGCCACGACTTCCATCATTAGTTCCACGGGCAATTGTACAAGCTGCGCGTTCGGCCGGTAGGAGTGGTTGTAAATAGAGACATGCCCCAGCGCAATGACGGCATGTTCGTCATTCTCTCCCCAGTCGAAAGCATAGTTCGAAAGAATGCTCGGCCGGACGCCGGGCCACTGCTTCGCCGGGATGACGATAACGGGGGCTCGCTCGATAGTGTCGCCTTTCGCTATCTTCCGGACCGCAAACATGCCGCGTCCGCGGCTTCGGGTAGCGCCGACAGCAACGTTGCGGCTGTTTGGATCGGGAGGATACGGAGTCGTTTTGATCGCCTTCATAAGAGCCAACTTCAGCATACCACCGCCTTATCCGATTGGTTATACTCCGGTCATTGGGTGGGTTTTTGTTTTTTTGTGGAGGAGGATACATGAAATCAGCAGCTAAAGTTGTGTTTAGCTGCTTT
>QHXD01000099.1 GCA_003223895.1 Acidobacteriota bacterium | reverse complement strand
GCCACCCGAACACCCTCGCCTATTTCAACGGCCTTGACGGCGTTCACGGACATGATCGCCTGGGCAAGGCGGCCATCGAGCCGCGAATCCCAGGCCGTGTGGGAGCCGAGCCCGGTGGGTACATTTCGAGCAATGACCTCGAACGTTCCACCGAGCGTATCGCCATCCTTCTGAGCCATTTCGATTTCCTTGACCATAGCGTCCGAGAATTCCGGAAGGACGCAGCGAACGACATCGTCGTCGCGAACGGCTTCGAGCTGGTCCCAGGAGACCTTAAAGTCTTCAGGGATCCGGACGCTGCCGATCGCCGTGGTATGGCTCAGAACCTCGACACCAAACGTCCGGAGGAAAACTTTGGCCATTCCGCCGGCGGCCACCCGTGCCGCAGTCTCTCGGGCACTGGATCGCTCCAGAATGTTGCGGGCGTCCGTGTGATTGAATTTCAGCGACCCGGAGAGGTCGGTGTGGCCCGGCCGGGGCCGGGTCACGCGGCGCTTTGTGGCCGCGTCGCCTGCGATCTCGCGCACGGACATGATTTCTTCCCAATTGGGCCAGTCCCGATTCTCGATCATCATGGCGATGGGACTACCGAGGGTCTTCCCCTGACGTACACCGGAGAGGAATCGAACCTGGTCGCGCTCGATCTTCATCCGGCCGCCGCGGCCGTTGCCCTTCTGCCGGCGTCTCAGTTCGTTGTCGATGAATTCGAAATCCACGGCCAGGTGGGCCGGAATGCCCTCCACCAGCGTTATCAGGGCCTGCCCGTGCGACTCTCCGGCCGTGTGAAAGCTCAGCATGCGTCGAGTATAGCAGGGGGTAAATAGGGCTACGACTCCCATTTTCTGGTACGATTGCCTGCGATGCCTCTCTCGCCGACAGCTGCCGTCAAGGAAGTGCAGGATGTGTCCTTGCTGGCAGCAAAGGCCTTCGGCTCCATCTTTCGACGACCCCATTACGTGCGCGACATTCTGATCCAGATGGAGCTCATCGGAGTTGGGTCCCTCGCCGTAGTCATGCTGACGGGATTTTTTACCGGCGCGGTTCTCACGCTACAGACCTCCAAAACGTTGTCCACGTTTGGTGCTGTCGGCTATACCGGAGCGCTGGTGGCCGTTTCGCTGGTGAGGGAACTGGGGCCCGTTCTGGCGTCCCTGATGGTGGCAGGCCGTGTTGGTTCCGGCATTGCGTCGGAACTCGGTTCGATGCTGGTGACCGAACAAATCAACGCAATGCGCGCATTGGGCACGGATCCCATCAAAAAGCTGGTGGTTCCACGCTTGCTTGCAACGATTTCGATGCTGCCGGTCATCACCATCGTTGCTGATGCCATGGGAATCCTGGGAGGACTGTTCACTTCTGTCTTCGTCCTGAATATCACTCCCAACCTGTACCTGAACCGCGCATGGGATTCCCTGCGGTATATGGATCTATTCGGCGGATTGCTCAAGCCGCTGGTATTTGGCGCGACCCTTGCCATAGTAAGCTGTCATTGTGGTCTCCGAACGTATGGAGGAACACAGGGAGTGGGGCGATCGACAACACAGGCGGTAGTCGCATCATCGATCCTGATTATCGTCTCCGATCTGTTTCTAACCCGAATCATTCTGGCCTACACGCGATGATCGAACCGATCCTCGAGGTAAAGGACGTCGTGAAGTTTTACGAGGATAAAGCTGTTCTCAATGGTGTTTCATTCCGAGTGTTCAAGGGCGCGACCAAAATCATCATCGGCGCCAGCGGCTCTGGAAAATCCACGATTCTCAAATTGATCATGGGGCTGGACAGGCCGGATGAAGGAACGATCCTTGTTGATGGCGAGGACATCACGAAGCTGGACGAACAACAGCTCGCTCACGTCCGGAAGAAGATCGGAATGGTGTTTCAGGAATCCGCGCTGTTCGACTCGCTCACCGTACGCGAAAACGTGGGGTTCCGGCTCTACGAAGAAGGCGTCGACGAAGAAGAAATCGACCGCAAAGTCCGCGAAGTCCTCGGCTTCGTCGGGCTCGAAGATGCCATCGATAAATGGCCGTCGGAACTCTCCGGCGGGATGAAGCGTCGTGTCGCGCTCGCACGCGCGCTGATCACCGAGCCGCAAATCATGCTCTATGACGAACCGACGGCAGGCCTGGATCCGATAACATCACGAAAGATCAACGAACTGATCATTGCGCTGCGCGACATAAAAAGTGTTACCGGTGTATTCGTCACGCACCGGATGCGCGATGCGTTTACGCTCGCCACCGAATACGCCACAAACGGCGACCACGAAATCAAATTTCGGACCGAAGACAACTTCTTATGTATCGCAAACACGCGGTTCTTGTTGCTCCGCGACGGAAAGATAATATTTGAAGGACCCGACGAGGTATTACGCAAGTCGGAGGATGAATACATCAAGCGTTTTCTAGCCTGACGGCCGCTATTCTAAACGGAGGATACAATGGCTCAACGTCGATCACTCGCCTGGACTGAATTACGAGTCGGCATACTCGTAATTACCAGTTTCGCGCTTCTCGCCCTCGGGATCTTTTTCATCGGCGGTTCGTCGGGCTTTCTGACGCCGAAGTACAACGTTTTTGCGTACTTCCAAAACGCCAACAACCTGAAAGCCGGCGCAGAGGTGCAGCTCGAAGGCGTCACCATTGGAAACGTCCGGAAGGTGAGTATCTCGACGCAGGCGGATCCGAAAAAGGCCGTCGAAGTCGAATTGCGGCTCGAGGAAAAGTACAAGAACATCATCCGCACCGACTCCATGCTCACCATCGGCACCATCGGCCTGCTCGGGGACAAGTACGTGGACATCACACGGGGGACAGAGGACGGCCAGGTCGTGCCGGAGGGCGGATATCTGCAGGGCACCGAGGCGGGCGATATCGCAAAAATCGTCCAGGGCACCAACGACTTCGTTGCCAACCTGCAGGAGCTCAGCAATCAGTTCAAGCGCATGACCGATCGTATCGATCGTGGCGAAGGCACGCTGGGTAAGCTTCTGACGGACTCTGCCATCTTCGACAACATCAATCGAGCGACGCTTGAAGCCAACGGGTTCGTGCGTGACCTGCGGACCGGCAATGGGACCGTGGGCAAGCTGGTGTCCGATGACGAGCTTTATCGGAGAGTCAACACGATGGTCGAGCGCATGGACACGCTTGTAGGCAACATCGAGCACGGTCAAGGAACGGCCGGCAAATTCATCAACGATCCTGCCGTATACCACAAAACTGATCAAATACTGGGCCGGATGCAGGCGATCACCGATCGTATCGACCGCGGTGAAGGCACGCTTGGAAAATTGTCGAAAGACGAGGCGTTGTACAACGATTTTCGCGAGACCATGAAACAATTCCAGACCATGGTCGCTGCCGTTCAAAACGGCGAGGGCAGCGCCGGAAAGTTCATCAAGGATCCGACGCTCTACAACAGCCTCAATCAGACCTCATCGGAGGTCCTCAAACTGTTGTACGATTTCAGACAGAACCCAAAGAAGTTTTTGACGATCAACTTCAAATTGTTTTAGGGCGAGAAATGTAGCCGCGGGCTTTAGCCCGCGGACGGTGCAGCAATCATGAGTAGCGATATCAAGAAAAAGCTTGAAGAAGAAATTCAGACCCTCGAAAAGGAACTGCGGGAAGAATTGCCGAGAGCCCTCAAAACGGCGGCCGCCCTGGGTGACCTCAGCGAGAATGCAGATTATCAGGCCGCGCGCGAGCGTCAGGATTTCGTCCGGGTCCGCCTGGGTCAGCTCAAGCAGCGGCTGGCGGACTTGTCGATGATCAACTTCGACAAGATTCCTCGAGACCGGATCTCCCTGGGATCGAAGGTAGTGGTGCTGGATGTGGACAAGAACGAGGAAGTCACCTACAAGCTTGTGACAAGCGAAGACACAAATGCCGACGCGGGGCTGATATCGACAACGTCCCCGATTGGACGAAGCTTCTTAAACAAGCGTGAAGGCGAGACCGTGGAAGTAAAGATTCCTTCGGGAACCCGCACTTTCGAAATCATCCGCTTCACCACGATGCACGATGCAGAATAATCTGACGCAACAACCCACTTCCATCAGCGGCCGGATCGGCGCCGGCGGAAAACGCATTGTCGATTCTCTCGTGATGGGGCTGTCGAGTTTGCGCATCCATCCCAACGTCCTCACGCTCATCGGCATGGTCATCAACATCTTTGCGATGGTCTTGTTCGCCAAGGGAATATTCCTGTGGGCGGGACTGGTCATCGTGTTCGCCGGCATTTTCGACATCGTTGACGGCGAAGTCGCGCGCCGCACGAAACGGGTGACAAAGTTCGGAGCATTCTTCGACTCCGTCATCGATCGCTACTCGGATCTTTTGCTGCTGCTGGGGCTGATCATCTGGTATGCAAAGATCGACCGAATCTTCTATGTCGGCCTCACCGGCCTCGTTCTTATCGGCTCCGTCCTTACAAGCTACACCCGAGCGCGCGCCGAATCCCTGATCCCGGCCTGTAAAGTGGGGTTCCTCGAAAGACCCGAGCGAATTGTATTGATGATTATCGGATCGCTGTTCGACAAGATGGCGCCCGTTCTGTGGGTGATGGCCATCCTGTCGAACTGGACTGTCGCTCAGCGGATCTGGTACACGTGGCGGGAACTTTCAGCAGATGAGCGGCTGCGAAAGCGCGCAGCGGCTCTGTAGCTATATCTTGACCTTCTGAACGTCCTTCGGAAGCTTCAAGTCAAAGGTGGATGCCGGAACGTTCACGTTCATTTTGATGTTCGTGAACTTCATGATCATGTAATCGCGGCTGGCTTCCGTCGTCTTGATCTGAATTGGAATCCATCGCTCCTGGTCGATCCACAACTGAATATTGGTGAACAGCGCCGATGCCTTCGGATCCTTGGGCTTGAGCTCGAGAATACTGGTCTTCCGGCCATCAATGGTCTCTTCGCCGCGCAGAGCGGTGTGGTAAACCTTCTCGATATCCTCTTTGGATTGTCCGAAACCGATGAGCATGAATTCGGCCTTGTCCTGGTTCTTCCCGAGGTCGTATTCCTGAACCTGCTTGAGTTTCGGGTAGTAAAGGAGGGCTTTGCCCATGTCGATCAACATGCGCTGCTGTTCGGGCTTGTTGATCTCGATCTTGATTCGCGGATCTCTGCCGCTGCGGGCAAAGTACACGGTTCCGCTGTCCGTGTATTTGTCATCTACAAGCACAGTAACCTTCGTACGCTCCAGGTTGCCCTGCATCGAACGGAACGACTTGCCCGCATCACCCACCTTGGTGAGGACCTGATCGAGGGTGTAGGTATTCTGTGCCGAGGCGGAGAAGGAAGCCAGAAGCCAGAAGCCAGAAGCCAGAAGTATTCGTAAAAGGATTACCCATTCTGGCTTCTGGCTTCTGGCTTCTGGCTTCGTTCTCATAATTTACCTCTCGATCCAGATCGAATATGCGACCAACGCGCCCTTGGCGTCATACACGGGCTCCGTATGTGACACCTTGAAAGGCGCACGCAGCGATGCTTTGAGCTGTTCCACGGCAGCTTGTTCGGTCGTATTTACTTTGACGATGAAAACCGTGTGTCCGTTATCATCATTCGTCTGGCGGATGAGCTGATCTTCCGGAACCCGCGTGGAATCAGGACGATCGTGGAATACTGAGGAAGGCACGAGGAAGATGAAAGCGAGGATCACGACACAAATGACGTCGTACTGTTTGGACCCTCGCTCAAAGGACCAGAGTAAGAAACGCTTCATACACTGCGCGCAGGCTGTGCCAGTTCGCTCTCAGTGTCCTCGGGAAACGGATCGTTGTCGCTGACGATTACTCCGTCGCGCATCTCAATGAGTCTGTCGGTGTAAATAACCAGTTCGGGATTGTGGGTGACCAGAATGATCGTCTGTCTAAACCTGCGGTTCAGTTCCCGGAACATGTTTAAAACGATTTCAGAGTTCTTCGTATCCAGGCTGCCGGTCGGTTCGTCGGCCAGCAGGATAGCCGGGCGATTCGCCACGGATCGAGCGATTGCCACGCGCTGCTGCTCGCCTCCGGAGAGTTCCGAAGGCCTGCGGCCCATCTTGTCCTGGATCATCAACATTTGGAGAATCTCCTCCAGGTGCTGATCGTGCGCGGGGCCCCCGCGGCCGTGAATATGCCTGGCCACGGCAATGTTGTCGCCCGCGGTGAGCGTTGGCAACAGATTGAACTTCTGAAAGACAAATCCGATCTTATTGCGGCGCACTTCGGTGAGTTGACCGTCGTTCATGCCTGCGATGTCGTCGCCGTCGATCAGAACCTTTCCCGCTGTCGGCCGGGCCATGGCGCCCAGAAGATGCATCAGCGTGGATTTCCCGCAGCCCGAGGGTCCCATGACAGCGACCAGCTCGCCTTCGCGGATTCGCAGGTTTACTCCCTGCAGAGCTTCGACTTCGATTTTGCCGATCTTGTAAGTCTTTCGGAGATCAATTGTTTCCAACAAATTTTTCATTCCATAAACCTGTGAGAGAGATTTTTTTACCACAAATATTACTCGTATGCGAGTGCTTCCACCGGATCCTGTGCGGCTGCCTTCATCGAAGGGTAAAGGGACCCAATGACACCGCTGACCAGCGCGAAGAACGACGCCTTGAGAATCCAGTCCGGCGTGATCATCACAATGAGAGTCGGGAAGATAAACTGTACCAGTCTCGCGAGCAGAAAGCTCGAACCGACTCCGAGCACAATGCCGATGAGGCAGACGACTGCTGACTCCTGGAAGATCAGTCCAATAATGAACCGCTTCGAGCCGCCCAGCGACCGCAGAATACCGATCTCGCGAGTCCGCTCTGTAATCGTTGTGTACATCGATAGAAAGATCACGAGCACGCCGATGCAGACGGCAACAAAGACCACCGTCTCTATGAACGCATCCAGTGCCGGCATGCTGGTGGACATCATCAGCTTCGCGTATTCCCTCAGCGGACGCAGCCCGTAGGTGGGGAACACCTTTTCCATCCGACCAATGACCGTGTTGACCTGGTCGGGGTCATTAAGTTTGACGTAAAACATGGAAGCCCGGTTCACCATTCCCGTCATTTCCTGGGCGGTTTGCTGCGAGATAAACAGCCGGGCACCTTTGCCGTGCTCGATGATACCGGAAACCTTGAACTTGTGGTTCAACACCTCGACCTGGTCCCCGACGGTAACTTTTTTCGCCAGCGCGTAGACATCGTCGACGACAATCTCGTCTGTTGCCTTGAAGTATCCGCCTTTGTGCCAGATAAAGCCGCCAGTGACTGCATCGAACTTCTGGGGGTCGATGCCGTAGATAATCTCGAGACCTGACGAGGAGTTCACCAGGGTCTGCACCGGAGCCACCGCTTTCACGCCTTCGACTTCCTTGATCTTGTTCTCGAGCGCGATCGGCATGGTGGAGTTATTGATCGCCAGAATAAGCGACGAATTCGGCGGCTGGAACATGATGTCCGCTCCGACGCCTTCGGTGCGTTTCCCGGTTTCATAAGAAATTCCAGACGTTAGCCCGACAACAACGAGGATCAGGGTGACCTCGAGGGCGACAGCCAGAATGCTTACTGTAGTTCTAACGGGCCGTGCCGCGAGGCCGGCCATAATCATTTTCTTGTTCATATGGTTAATAAGGTGTCGTTCCTGTGCTGGCTTTGGCTTCGGCTTCCAGTCGAACCAACTCAGATCCTGATGGCTGCTCCAGATTGAATGCATCTTCAGTGAGCTTTTCGTTCACCGATGTCTTCTGGAACGTCATCTTCAAAGCATAATCTTCGATCGGGCGCTGAATAAGAATGACTTGAGGATACCGGATATCCCCGCCAGCTGAATAGCCTGAATATTCCACGTCGGTTTCAACCTTTCCGTCATTCCGGAAAACCTGTTTCCGGGTCACTTGAAGGTTGAGCCGATCAATCCACAGCTTTTCCACGAGATGTGATTCAGGGCCGGCAACGTTGATAAAGCTGAAAACGTAAAAGCTGCGCCGGCCTTCTCTGAACTCTTCGAAAGTGGATTTCACCTGGGGATCGTTCAAATAACGCGTGATATCCACGAACATCCCCGTGATCAGCACCTGGGGGCGGAGATTCAGAATCGCATTTTTGTCCTTCGCTGGAGCGTCCAGGTCCCCGATCAGGAACTTGTTCTGTATCGGAATCGAAACGCGATACTCGCGCCCGTCTGAGACCATATCGAATACGGTCGCCAGCGCGAGAGGCGCCTGAATTTTCAAACGGACGTGATTTGGCCGCTCGACCAGTACGAAACCCTTGGTCTGACGGTACTCCGTCATGACTTCGGTTTTCACGTTACCGCCGGAGGACGCATCAAGCACGATAGTCCCCTGTAGCGTATGGATCCGCTTGCTCTGGTCTTCAAGGCTGTGGAGCAGATCGGTCCGGCTGGCCGTCAGGGCGGGCAGCGGACGCGCATCGACAGGAATCGTGCGCTTTGTGGAGATGCAGCTCGCCTGAATCAGCGGCAGCAGGATAAAAATGATTCGTAATTTCAAACCAACTCTAACTTTCACGCTTCACTACTTCGTATCCGGCGACGTGCGAAAAAGAAATATACAACCGCGCTTGCGACGATCAGGATGGCCATGCCAAGCCCAATCATCCCATAGTTCTGACGAACGAACTCAATCGCAGCAGGACCGTATATAACTGCCAGAATCCCTTCTGAAAAATATCGGATACCGCGTCCAACCACGACGGCGGCAATGAACTTCGGCCATGAAATGCCGAAAGCTCCCGCAGACAGTACAAAAATCTTGAACGGAGTCGGCGGCGGAAGCAACGACGGAATAATGACTGCCAGAACTCCATGACGCCGGTACCAATTCTGTATTCTTACAAGCTTGTCGTCGGTCATTCGGGGGGTGCGACGCAGAAATGCTTCGCCTCCCTTTCGTCCCACGCCATACAGGAGGGCGCAACCGATCAGGGACCCCAGAGTGGTCAATGTCGCATATGTCACCATGCCGCCGGGATTGCTGATGGAAAACGTCATCAACAGGATATCGTTGACTTCCGGCAGTGACACAAACGACGAGTCGCAAACTGCCAGTAACATGAGGCCGAAACCCCCATAGGGCAGAAGCACTTCTTTGAGCCAGACTGAGATTGTCTCGAAAATGGGCATTTATCCTGATTGTTGGAGGGAACTCCAACCGGCCTAAAAAATCTGAGGCACGACCACTAGCGGAGCCGAACCAGCGTGACCGAATTGCCAACTCTAGCATGATGTCTTGCCTCTCGCGCGGGTAAAATTTGCCTTAGCCATGTCGCACTTCCACCTTAGAATAGACGGCCAGGCGAGGCAAATATGAGATCGATCCTTTACATCGTGTGGTTTACGGCCGCTCTGATAGGCTCACCCCAAAAGGAGTTCCCCAAAGACCCCCTGAAAGAAATGCAGAGAAGAGTAGAAAAAGAGGCCGGCGAAAAGAATTATAAGGAATTAAAGGACGCAGCCACCGAGCTGGCCGAACTGAGCCGGCAGATCAGTGCCGATATCGATGAAGGGGGAAAACACGTGATCTCCGCCCGGCTCTACGACCGTCTCGACAAGATCGAAAAGTTGACGAAGCGGATCCGGGAAAAAGCCAGGGGAACGTCCGCCGCCCTCCCGAAGAT